>NZ_JAFLQW010000236.1 GCF_017313335.1 Phormidium pseudopriestleyi FRX01
CGATAGAGCGCTACATTAACGACCCTCATCATGGTTGGACTACAGTGTAGGCGGTTAAAACCCCTCGTGTGGGCTTTCCACATAGCATCTTTAGAGCGCGAGGCTACCAGCCCTACCGTGTTTCTCTTGTGTAGCGTTTTGCCTGGAGGATTGAAGCATGGCCTGGGACTGTGGTCGCTTTTGTGCCTACTGACCCTAACGGGCGATCGGCACAGATTGGGTCCAGGGATCCCCGGCCCGAATCCAGACCCCTCCCCAGGGAAGAATAGCAGCAAGATAGCTACAGGTGAGGATGATGGCAACCGAGGCGGCCATTTTTCAGTCCGAGGCAGTAATTCGGATTCACCGAACTTAGGCGATCGGTGATGATCTGCGGATTTTCTCCTCTGTCGATTCAGAATAGAGAGAACTCAATTGCAATTGCAATCAAGTTCTATTCGTCACCGAACTGTTCCCCACTCCATGTACCCTAACAAGATAGAAGGGGAAAAAATATCGGGTGTAGAAGTAGCTTAATGCTAGGGTGGGGTCTAAATCCTCCGGGGTGATGCCCCATGCTCGGGTAGCCACTCGATTAGACTCTAACTGCTCCTGATTCAGAGCGGCTAGGGTCAAGGGTTTTCCGAAACAGATGACCTTTCACAGAGCATCTACGGAGTGGTCATCGGGGAAAAACGCCCTCTTGTTTTTTACCCCAGTCTGGAGCGGATCCCGAGAAAGCGGGTATCGCCCCTAAGTCGCCTGCATCAATAAACCGAGGAATTGTCCGTTGCGAGGGCTACATAAATTAGATTGAGGTAAATGCTTTCACCTGCGACTTATTTAGAATACAAGCTAAAGCAATTGGGTAGCCAACAATGGGAAGTATAAAAAAGCCTTTTTGAATCAAACCAGTATTCGAGTGAAGTTGACCCTTTGTTTTTTACCGTGCTACATTTTTTACTATGGCTAAAATCCTAATTGTTGATGATGACGTAACTGTGCAGCTTGTCCTCCAGGACTTACTCGAAAGCGACGGACATCGCATCACCGTGGCCTCTGATGGGACTGAAGGCTTGCGGTTGGCGAGAGAACTGGAACCCGACTTAATCGTTTGCGATTGGATGATGCCCGGACTCGATGGATTAGAAGTCTGTCAGAAAATCAAGTCCGACCCCGAACTCGCACCGATGTTTTTCATCCTGCTCACTGCGCGAGAAGAAGTGGGCGATCGCATCAAAGGACTCAATACTGGCGCCGATGATTTTCTCTCCAAACCCATCGAAACCGAAGAGTTTCTAGCCCGGGTGCGTGCCGCCTTACGACTGCATGGCTTAACCCAGGAACTTAGCCAAGCCAATCAGCAGTTAGAAGCCTTAGTTGAGGTCCAGCGCCGACTCCTCGCCTTTAAGGGAGATACCACCACCGATAATAGTCCCAGCTACCCCTACACAGAAATTCTCAAACCCTTGGGACAAGCGGCTCGTGCCAGTCGAGTCTACCTCTGTCAAAATCCGCCCCTGTCAGCGGAGAATTCCTCGCCAACAGGTCACTCCCCGCTTTTGGTGGCCCAGTGGAGTTGCGAAGAATTAAAAATTCAACCCGGATCCGACACCACTCCCCAACCGGCGCAATGTTTCTCCTTAAAGGCCCCGAGGCTGATTGAGCGGTGGGTCTCTCTGTTAGCCAGAGGAGAAGTCATTGCCGATGTTGTGAGTAACTTTCCCGACTCGGAACGGGTACTGTTAGAACAATCCGGGATTCAATCCCTGCTGATTTTGCCCCTGATGGTGCATGGGGAATTCTTTGGATTTATTCGCTTTGACAACTGCACAGAACCTCGGGTGTGGTCCGAGTCAGAAGTCTCCATCCTCCAGGCTGCCGCTGCTGCCGTCTCTCTTCATAAAGAACGCGCCTTAGCGGAAGTGGCCCTGCGGTCTTCGGAAGCTCGCTATCGGGCCATTGTCGAAGATCAAACCGAACTGATTTGTCGGTTTGCACCGGATGGCACCCTGACCTTTGTCAATGATGCCTACTGTCGCTATTTCGGTGTGAGTCGCAAAGAACTCATGGATGGATCGGTGGTTTCCTTGATACCCGATATCGATCGCAACCCCGTCGCCATGCCAGTGGTCACCCGGGAACGTCGGATCGTCCTCCCCAATGGAGAAGTCCGCTGGCAACAGTGGACCGATCGCGCCATTTTTGATGCCCAGGGAGTGTTGAGTGAGTTTCAAGCCGTCGGACGAGATATCACCGAACAAAAGTTAGCAGAGGCAGCCGTCCAAGCCAGCGAAGAACGGTTCCGCCAGTTAGCCGAAAATATCGAAGAGGTCTTTTGGATTAGCGATCCAGATTATAGCCAAATCCTGTACGTTTCCCCAGCCTACGAGGAAATTTGGGGACTCGAACGCCAGGAATTGTATGAGAAACCCACTGCCCGTTTAGATGCAATTCATCCTGACGATCGCCAAGCCGTCCTCACCGGATTAATGCCTTTAGATCGCCTTGACCGCGAATATCGGATCATTCGACCCGATGGTTCCATTCGCTGGATTCGCGATCGGGGCTTTCCCATCCGTGACGAAGAAGGTAAGATCTATCGTATTGCCGGAATTTCTGAAGATATCACTGAACTCAAACGCGCTGAGGAGCAACTGCGTCATGCCTTGGCAAAAGAACGAGAAATCATGGAGTTTAGAACCCGGTTTGTTTCAATGGTTTCTCACGAATTCCGCACCCCTATGACCACCATTCTTTCCTCTGCTGATTTACTCGAATATTATTTAGAGGAATGGCCCAATGACAAATTCGATAAAAAGTTCCAAGCCCTCCATCGCATTCAATCGGCTACGGTGAACATGACCCAATTACTTGAAGATGTGCTGTTCATCGGACGGGCCGAAATGAGCCAACTTCCGTTTAATCCTCAACCCCTTGACCTCGACTCATTTTGCCAAGGAATTGTCGAAGAATTTCAATTTTCTTCGACTAAAAATTACACGATTAATTTTGAACAAAATTACTCACCCGAGTTTTTAGAACAGAATAAATCCAGTAAACCTGGCTTTGACGAAAAATTATTACGCTATATTTTAAACAATTTGCTGTCTAACGCGATTAAATACTCCCCGGATGGGGGAGAGGTGTATTTTGAATTAGCCTGTACCGAAACCGAGGTGATTTTTATGATTAAAGATTCGGGGATTGGTATTCCCCCCGATGAAATACCCCGTCTCTTCCAAACCTTCCACCGTTGCGGAAATGTCGGAAATATCCCCGGTACAGGTTTGGGATTGGCAATGGTGAAACGCAGTACCGACTTACATGGCGGAGAAATTTCCGTCAAAAGTGAGGTGGGATTCGGGACCTCATTTACCGTTAGGCTTCCTTTGTATAGCCGACAGCCAGAAGAGGATTCAATTTCACAGCAAGTTGGATAATTTTAGTTGATTTGCTCTGGGGCCAATTCAAGGAAAACTGCCACGCTTGCTTAGGGAGTTCCAGAAAAAACGGTGACATTTAACCGGAGCGGAACTTATCCATTCCCTCTATAGCAATCCTTGCAGGATTTGTAACAAAGACTGTGAGCAAAATGTGATGCCTCCGACACGCTTGAGTGGCATCACGCACAGGAGGAAGAGCCAGCGCCGCACAGCACCATCTATGCCGCAGGCTTTTCGCACTACAAGAGTTTCAAGCATGGATCCACGACAAAACTGATTTAGGACTGCTATATATCTGTTGTCGCGGCGGTTCGATTGAATGCCCCTACATTAGGGAGCAATCACTTGATTGATGGGTTTTCGTCGTGCCACGACTGCCAACAGACTAGGAAGTGGTGGGCAAATTGGAGCGCGAATGATGTCCTGAAAACTCGGTTCCCGATCAGAGTCTACCAGATTTGCTGCGATTGGCCCTGAAAAAAGTTGTGGATGGTCCAACTCGATTAATCCCCTAGACCTTTCAAAAGATGTACCATAAGAAAAACTTAATAGATTTACCTCATTCGTATTTTCTGAAAAGAAGTTTCGGAGATTTAGGCCAGTAGAACTACAAATGTAATCAACCAACAAATCTTGGACTAACCAAATGCTCGTTCCCCCCCAATTCAATGCGATTTCACTCTTAACGATCAGTTGGCTCACCATTCGCGCCCATACTTGGCGGTAATTAATACTAGGGGCAGCATGGGGTTGATCCCGTAGGGCATCTTCAAAAGCCATTGGGATAGTTGTTCTGGTATTTTTGTTACCCCCTGAAGTGCTTGAAGTCATAATTTCAATGATGCTGGGTACTCCAGTCGGACAATCTTCTACATAATATTCGCCACCTCGGTTTGCTAGGGTGTAACCCCCGTTTTGAAAGATGGGTTGCAATTTACTCCATTTTTGGTGGGTCGATTCTTCAATTTGTGATTGGCTCTGGGAAGAAATGGGCATGATTAGATAATCAAAAGTGTAGTGAAAGGACATTTTAACCTCATTCACTACCCGGCTATATTTTAAGGTTAATTCAGGCCACACCCCTAAGCGCGTACCTGAAGGATATCCCAAAAGCCGTAAAGTTTCAAGTTCTGAATTTTTTTGACAAGTCCTTTCCCCTGCCCGCTCGCGCCCTAATACGAGAAGTCTTCTAGGGCAAACGATCCAAGGAGCTATATTGGCTTTGACTTGGATGGAACAGACACCAGCCGCTAACTTAGAGCGGTTTGGGAACATGATTTGTAATTCAGGGTGGTGAGATAAGTCGATCTGTGAAAGGTAACGATTTCCTCCACCATCACAATCGCGCTCCATAAAAGGACAGCGAGCTTGCCTCCGGTTCAGTTCAGCTTCTTCAGATCGATCATTTATTGGATAACCAAAGATTTCAAAGATTTTCGGCACGCTAAACTCCTTTGAATACTTGAAGCCAGTATTTTAGCAACAGGCGGTGGCACAGAATTTGCCACTTGTCTATGTTGATCGAGATCTCTGACTCGGCCTGAGCGACTTCTAATTGGCCCTTTGAGTAAATACTCATCGGGATATCCATGAATTCGCATATACTCACGCGGTGTTAAATAGCGGTCTTCTGTGGGGTGAAAAAAAATTTCTCCACAGCGCAATGTTAAGGCTGGTTTCATTCGGGATAAACGTCGAAACTTAGTGGTATCTTTCTTGCCCAGTTTGCCGCGTTGCTCTGGAGGCAAAAGCAATTCTTTTGCTAAATAAGAACCCTCTGGTACCCCATGAATGCGCCGCCGATCTCCATCAGGTGTTACATCAACATGACTATCATCTAGCTGTTTTCCATATTTGGGTTGTGGTTTTCCTAATCCTTCAATCGCTTCACCCACTGTTTTGTAGGGAGGCAAAGGAAACAACGGAAGTGCTTGTTTACAAGAGCAATGGGTCGGTTGAGGAAACTCGAACAGGTCGGTCTTAAGAGTGCTGACAATAAAAACTCGCTCCCTGAGTTGAGGCACTCCATAGTCGGCGGCGCTCATGACTTTCCATTTGGAAAAATAATCCAGGGATTCCAGACGTTCTAAAAGCAACTCAAAAACTCCACCAACTTTCCCCATCGGGTCTGGAGCATTTAAAAGTCCCTTGACCTGCTCGATTAATATTGCTTTTGGACGAAAGATTTCAGCAAAACGGATGATTTCAAACAAAAGTATTCCTCGCTCGTCATCCAAGCATTTCCGCTTGCCAATTTGAGAAAATGATTGACAGGGTGACCCGCCATAGAGTAGATCAAGTTCTCCAGGTTCCATGTCCAGTTCGCCCATGAGTTTTGCCGGATCGATGTTGCGGATATCATCCTCAATAATCCGGGGTTGATGTTGTGGGGTAATCCAGGCTGTTCGTAAGGTTTCACAACAGTAAGGATCTTTTTCTATGCAAGTGACTACATTAAACCCAGCTTGGGAGATGCCCAGATCCATACCCCCGGCCCCTGAAAAAAGAGAGAGCGCATAGAGAAGATCTTCTTCCTTTCTTTTCTTGTTGATTAAAGGTTTGGTCATGGCTACATGGCTACAATTAAACTTCGACTTCGACACTGTTTCTCTTGTGGAACTTGTTCTCTATAGGTTAGCATCAAATAGGCGGTTGGCTGCGATTGCTTTAATCTTAAACCAAATGCTTGAGGAAAAAGGGATGTTCATCTGGGAACCTATAACGAGTCTAAATAAATTTGGATCTGGATCCATATCGGAAAGTTTTGTAGTGCTTTATTGAAGCCTGGGCGCGGTGCACTTATATCGAGCGGGGCTTTCTTTATGACTAACTGATTTAGGGTCGCTATATTGCCTTTTTAATTCAAGAAAATTCCTCGGTCTAACCCATTTGAATGATAAACTATCACTTATGATGACTGAATACTTTGCGACTGTTGCTCGGGGTTTAGAACCCATTGCTGCCCAAGAATTAGAACGGTTAGGTGCTCAGGACGTTCGTCCGGACTTTACAGGGGTCCATTTTTCTGGCGATCGCGCCTTACTTTACCGGGTTAATTTGTGGGGAAGAACTCTGTTTCGCGTTTTGATGCCCATCCGAGAATTTTCTTGCCAAAATGCTGAAATGCTGTATCGAGAAATCCAGTCTATTGATTGGGAAGAGTATCTCGACTCGGGTAATACCCTGGCGGTGAACTGTACCGGCAGCAATCAAAAACTTAATCACACTCATTTTACCGCTTTACAGGTCAAAAATGCGATTGTAGACCAACAACGCGATCGCACGGGAGAACGGTCTACGGTGGACCCGCAGGACCCGGATTTATTGCTGAATTTGCATATTCATGGCGATCGCGCAATTCTCAGTTTAGATAGTTCGGGAAATAGCTTACATCGGCGCGGATATCGTCCGGCAATGGGAACTGCACCCCTCAAAGAAACCTTAGCTGCAGCAATTATAGAACTCGCTGAATATTCCCCAGAACAGACATTTTTAGACCCTTTATGCGGGTCCGGAACTTTACCCTTAGAGGCGGGTTTAAAGGCGTTAAATATTGCCCCAGGATTGTTTAAAGAACGGTTTGGGTTTATGAGTTGGCGAGATTTTGACCAAGAACTTTGGCAGGAAATCCGCCAGGAAGCTCTAGAGAGTCAAAAACCCGAATTAACGGCCCCCATCTACGGCAGCGATCGCGATCGGTCTGTGATCCAACAAGCGCATCTCAATGCTGAAAACTGCGGATTAGATGCCCATGTTAACTTTTCAATCCAAGAATTTTATCAGATAGAACCCCCGGCTGAAAGTGGAATTTTTATCTGCAATCCTCCCTACGGAGAACGTCTCGGTGAAGTTCATCAATTGGGTGATTTCTATAAATCCATTGGAGATATTTTAAAACAGCGTTTTACCGGATGGACTGCTTATATTTTATCCGGGAATAAAGCCCTCACAAAAAAAATCGGGCTGCGACCCTCACGCCGCATTCCCATTTACAATGGTTCTTTACCTTGTACTTTACTCAAATATGAATTGTATTAAATTTGAGTCTGGATTGCTCGGTAGGGGAACCGGGTTTAAACCCCTACCGATTTTACTTAGTCTTTCTCGATTTTAACCGATAGGATTTTATCTTCAGCCCGAATAGAGTTGACAACATCCATATCTTCGGTTTTACCAAAAACGGTATGTTTTCCATCTAAATGGGGTTGAGGAGAGTGGCAAATAAAAAATTGACTTCCCCCGGTATTTCGTCCTGCATGGGCCATTGATAATGTACCCGCTAGATGTTTGTTCGGGTTAATTTCACAATTAATTTTATAACCCGGACCCCCTGTTCCTTGTCCATTGGGACATCCCCCTTGAATCATGAAATTGGGAATCACCCGATGGAAGGTTAATCCATCATAAAACCCACTTTCAGATAATTTGGTAAAATTCTCCACGGTATTCGGGGCATCTTTATCGAACAGATCCAGATAAATCGTTCCTTTGTCGGTTTCCATAATGGCGCGAGGCATAGGTTTCTCCTTGAATTGAGCCAGATTAAGCAGGTTCTGCGTGGGGCGATCGCCCACGACAGACCTATATTACCTTAGCGCGTCGGTTGTTGGGGAGGATTGGGGAGGATTGGGGAGATGGTGTTAATCATGTTGATTGCTGGATTTTTGTACTCTAAATAATGAATCAATCAGAGGAAAATTATGGATAGCGAACAAACCCAAGAAATTCTCATCTTGCGGGAGAAGAAGTTAACGCCGAAGCAAATCGCCCGCAAAATGGGATTGAAAGTCTCGGAGGTTTCCGGGTTTCTGAAGGAACAAGCGGAACAAGTGGCGATCGCCCGTGAGGAATCTGGAGAATTACCCCCCGTAGTCGAGTGTTTAGTCAATGCCAATTGTCTCTCTCGGCTGTTTCCGCAAGAAGAGGCGATCGTCCCCGACGAGGATACAAATAATGATAGAGGGCCGGGTTTTGCGTTGGTTACGGTAACGCGATCGCCTGGATTTAACCGCTTTATTACCTGTAGTTACCTCGTGGATTATTGGTGTTTAGGGGTCAAAGATGCCTCGGGACCGCGCAAATACAATCGCAGTGAATATGAAAGAATTTCCTCCTTGTATTATGAATCCTTGCTCGGGGGTTCTGAGAAAATTTCATTAACTCAGGCTCAAGCCATTATCTGGGGTGCGGTTGAATATGCTGAAAAATCAGGCTTTAAACCTCATCATGATTTTGAAGAAGCCAAAAAATATTTAGGGGAATGGGATGGGGAATTGAAAATAGAATTCGGAGACGATGGCCAACCCTTATACCATAGCGGCCCCTACCACAATCCTAGCGCCATTATTAACACATTAAACAAGTCTGTGGGCGAAGGAAACTATCATTATTTAGTTGGGTTAAATCCGGACGACGAAGAGTTCTTCGACTTCGTATAAATCCGGTTAAATGGGAGCATCCGATGTTTGGACAGTCTGCCCTCATCCCTCTTACAAGAGTAGGTTTTTACCCTCATAGTGATTTGCCTTACGAACGGTCCCCGGACCTTGCCAAGGTCCGGGAACCGGAGGTAAAAAGTCCCTCTCCTACCTTGGGAGAGGGATTTAGGGTGAGGGCGGCTTTCATTGGGATGCTCCCCAAAACTGTGATTATCCCCCGTCTTGACACCCGTTGAGTTTAGGTGGCATTAAATGCCATTTGCCAAAATGCTTTTTCAAATTGAGCCACGGTAATCACGGTTTCTTCGGCTTCTTTCTGAATATCCGGTGAGGCATTACCGAGCATTTCATCGGCTTGTTGTTCTAACAATTTGACATAATCGGTAAAGCCCAGATTTCCCCAGCGATCGGCAAATTCGGTATAGGGTTCCGGTATATGTCCGGGCAATTGCCACCCTTGATTATAAGCCAACTCAACTGCCCACAATCCCGTGGCTTGAACTGCATAAGGAGTCCTGGCAAAACTCTCTAAAAACTGGCTATATTCTTCACAGGTGCGCTGTTTGGAGACATCTAGGGATAAATTCCGTTCGGCAGCTTTGACTTGAAACCAATTCAATTCATCTTTCAGGGCAGTTAAACCCCCTAACAAAACATCAAAATGATGGCGAGGGGCAACGGATAAAATCCGGGCTAACATCCGCGTAAATTCTACCACAAATTGATAATCCTGCACCAGCCAAGTATTAAATTGCTCTGGGGTAATAGTGCCTTGTTTACACCCATCCAAAAAAGGATGTACCGTGGCTTCTTGCCACAGATGTTCATGGGTTTTCAGAATTTCCTGACAGGTGATGGTCATAAGTTCAGAAGAATAAACAACAGGTTTAGGCTTAATTATTCAGGCTAGGACAAAATTGCCTCGCCCTGCATCATCAAGATTGCTGGACAAGGCAGTTATCTAGTTACTAGAATAGGAACTTTCTATTTCAGCCAATTCCATCCACCGTTCCGTGGCTACTTCGATTTCATGAGCCAAATCTTGAACCTTTTGATGGAGTTTTTGCACTTCGGTGACGGCCCCGGGTTCAGCCCGATAGAGGGCTTTTTCCGTCGCGGCTTTTTCGGCTTCCATTTCAGCAATTTTGGCTTCGAGTTGCTGATACTCTCGCTTTTCCTTGGAGGAAAGTTTGCGCTGGCGATTTTTATCCCAACTGACTCGTTCAGACTTGTCAACGGTGGCGGTTTGGGAGTCCTGTTTTTTCTGGGTTTGGCTGGCTGTTGCCTGACGTGCGGCTTCTGCGACTTCGGCTTTTTGGTAGTCGAGATAAACCGTATAGTTGCCGGGGTACTGTCGGAGGTTGCCCCCTTCTTCTAAGGCAAAAATGGTATTGACGGTGCGATCGAGAAAATAGCGATCGTGGGAGACAACGATCGCACATCCGTTAAAGTCTTCTAGGTAATCTTCAAGAACCGATAACGTTTGCACATCTAAGTCATTGGTGGGTTCGTCCAAAATGAGAATATTCGGGGCTCTCATCAAGACGCGCAGTAAAAACAGTCGGCGTTTTTCTCCCCCGGAGAGTTTATGAATGGGTAAATATTGTTGATTCGGGGGGAACAGAAACCGTTCTAACATTTGGGATGCGGTAATTTGGAGTCCGTCGGCAGTTTTGACTAATTCTGCTTCTTCCTTGACGTAATCGATCGCCCGTTGATTTTCATCTCCGGCGGCGAGTAAATCATCACAATGTTGGTCAAAATAACCGATATGAATGGTACTGCCAATTTCTACGGTTCCCGAATCCGGGGCAAGGCGTCCGGTAATGATATCCAGTAAGGTGGATTTGCCGATGCCATTTTTGCCGATAATTCCGATGCGATCCTCGGGACTAAATTTAAAGGAAAAGTCCTGAATCAGAGTGCGATCGCCATAAGCTTTGCTGACATTTTCAAGCTCGATCGCCTTCTTGCCAATCCGCCGACTGGCGGTGGAAATTTCGACTTTCCCTAAACTTTGTTTAAACTCCTTATCCTGGAGATCCATCACCCGACCAATCCGAGCTTTTTGCTTGGTACTGCGGGCTTTGGGTCCTCGACTGAGCCATTCTAATTCCCGGCGCAATACCCCATAATGTTTGCGTTCCTGACTCGATGCCGCTTCTTCAGCTAAGGCTTTTTTCTCTAAATAATAAGAATAATTTCCGTCGTAAGTGTAAAGTTCACCGCGATCGAGTTCGATAATCCGATTGGTGACGCGATCGAGAAAATAGCGATCGTGGGTAATCAGCAAAATTGCACCGCGAAAGCTGTTCAAGTAACTCTGTAACCACTCCACAGAAATCGCATCCAGATGGTTCGTCGGTTCATCCATCAGCAGCACATCTGGATCACTGAGTAAAGCCGCAGCGAGGGCGATCCGTTTGCGGTATCCCCCGGAAAGGGTCCCGATTTGAGCGTCAAAATCTTCGATTCCTAACTGAGTCAGGATAATTTTGGCTTGGGTTTCCATCTCCCATGCACCACTGGTTTCCATTTGGTGCATGACTTCGGATAACCGCGCCATCAAGGGCCCATCTTCAGGGTTCCGGGCAATTTTGTGACTGAGGTCCTCATACTCACGCACCAGGTTCATGCGATCGCCACAGTCGGCAAAAACCTGTTCTAATACCGTCCGGTTTTCATCGAGCTCCGGTTGCTGCGGGAGATACACGATTCTCACCCCAGAATTGACTAAGATTTGTCCGCCATCCACGGGTTCTAAGCGGGCAATCATTTTCAATAGGGTAGATTTGCCAGATCCGTTCGTGCCGATCAAGCCAACTTTATCGGTGGGATTGAGGCTAAAGCTGGCATCCCGGAGGATTTCTTTAATGCCAAAATCTTTTTTGATGGATTGCAGGGTAAAGATGCTCATCGACTTCCTTTTTATGGCACAGACTCCTCCTTCGTATTATCCCTCAGTCGAACCCTCATGGGTAGTCCTTCAGGCTGAATCTGCCTTGAATCAACTTGCTGCCCAGGACAAGAAACCCGGTTTCTTCACAAAATATCGGGCAATCAGTCACAACTCGGTTGCAGAAACCCGGTTTCTCATTTAGGTCAAATCTCAGGTGTGACGGTTCCTGTGGCTCACCTTCAGGCAGCTAGGGATCGGCGCATTCGGAGACTAAATCAACGGAAAGGGGATGAGTAGACAATCTATCATGATACCATTCATCGATTTTTATTTTGCAATATTTTTATTGATAAATATTGATAATTTCCAAAACCGCAAGGCAATAGAATAAAAGGGGAGCATCTCATTTTGGTCGCCCTCATCCCCCAACCCCCCTTCGACCCTTCGACCCTTCGACCGGCTCAGGGCTCAGGGTCGAAGGGTCGAAGGGGGGAGCCGGATTCAAAGTCCCTCTCCCATTTTGGGAGAGGGATTTAGGGTGAGGGCGACCAAAATGAGATGCTCCCAATAAAATTAGCTTGGACTCAAAAGGTTTGAGATCTCCCGATTGGGTGAGATTGTCAATCCGGCCTTGAGGCATCCCTTGATTTAGGTCTACCTGGGGAGTGTTTTTTTGCGCTCACCCAGATGAGAGACTGATGTATAGGAAGCGGACGGCAAGGGAAGGCGATCGCCATTCCTCGTCTACTCATTGCTTAAATCTCCCCTCGTCTGTAGGGGCTTTAATGCCCAAACCGTTCGCGTATAAAGGGTTTCCACTCTGGATCAGGTGGACCCAATAGGACCATTCCCCCTGGGAAAACGGAAAAACAGGACATTATGAACCAAGACACTCTAAAAACTCAAATCCCCCCCGATCGCGAGGCGATTCAACTCTGGCTACAACAACAGCCACCCCATCAACGCCGCGATCGCCGCTTATGGGTCAAAGAGTTTTTAGCCTTTGTCGGGAAACCCCTGGCGGTGGTTAACTTAGTCGATGTTCGAGCTTTTGCCCAAACCCTTGCCGCCCGTCGCATCCCTCCCGAACAAGCTCAAGCGCGATTGTCCGTGATCAAGTCTCTGTTTGCCTATTGGTATCGTCAGGGACAGTTGCCGGTGAATATTCCCCTCCAACATTGGCCCAAAGTCCGGGTTAAAGGACAGTCACCTCCAGGTTCGGCGATTTTCACCGGAATGCTGTCTCATTTAGAATCCACCCTCAGACAGAGATTTGGACGACGGTCCCGAAAACCAGCCACCCGTCAGAAGCAAGCAGCGTTCTGGGGTGGCGTCTGTTTGGCGGGGGTGGCGTTGGCAATTCCAGCCCATTTCAACTCTCCAGCAGAAACCACGGAAGAAATCACCCTTTCCCAACCCGCGCCACAAGTTCGACGCCAGACGGTGGCAAGCCTTAAGGCGGCTCATGTTCAGGCTTTTCTCGATACGATCGCCTGGGCTGAAGGGACTGCGGGTCCCAACGCCTATCGGATGCAGTTTACCGGGACCAAGTTTTCGAGTTTTCAGGATCATCCCCGGGAAATCAAATGTGGGTCTAGCTACGGGTCCCGGCTTTGTTCTGATGCCGCAGGCAAGTACCAGTTTTTGAGTACCACTTGGGACCGCATGGCTAAAAAAATAGGCGCGGCTGATTTCTCCCCCGCCAATCAAGACCGCGCCGCGATCGCCCTGTTGGATGAATATGGGGTATTAGAAGATATTGAGGCGGGTTCCTTCTCTTATGCCGTGATCCAGTTGATTCCGGTTTGGCCTTCCCTTCAGGATGTGGGCAATGGCGATCTCGCCCGGGCGATCGCCCAGTTGGAACAGGTGTATCAGCAGCAATTACGGAAGCATTCTCTTCAGCAAGCCGCGTTCCGAAAAAAAAATTAGCGATCGCTATTTGTCAGGTTAGTTAATATTTATTAATATTTTCTTCAATCAACTCCCGGTAAGGAGTTGAGCAGCGAGAAGAAAAACTCCCCCACCATTTAATCTTTTAAATTTTTCGATTGTTGTTAGCCCACATGATAGAGGGGTTCTCTCTAATCTATTCCTGTGAATCTCTGCCCTGGGGGGGAGCCTTAAGTTTAGTCATTTTGAGATAATAGAAGCTAAGGTAAATCGAAAATTAGGAGTAATCGCATCAATTAATCAGAGGGTTTAGTTCCCTCGGACTAACAGAGCGAATGGCTGAGAAGATAGGATTAAAATAACCCAATCTCGGGCCAAAGCCCTTGAACCCTGAGTCAAGGAAACTATCGATTACCTCAGTAAGAGACCTGCACTATTTTAAAGATTCTTAACAAATTTTTCTAGGACTTAACTTAAAATTGCGGGTCTTCAGGGTGTTCATTGCCATCGCACAGGTAGAGTTCAAAGCTCAGACAAATTTCATAGTTTGAGGCTCGGCGATCGGCGAACTGAAGAGACAAAAATTAAGGAGAATATCCATGAAAGGCATTTATAATATAGTTACTGTTTTAGCGCTTAGTTTAGGAATGGGGATAGCCCCACCGGCGATCGCAGAAAATTTATCTGAGCCTTCTTTCAGGGAATCCCAGACTGTGATTGAAGTCGATTCTTATGACTTTGTAGTGCTCGCAGAAGAGGCATTGGAGGTGGGAGATTATCAAAATGCCATTTTCCATGCCAACCGGGCGATCGATATCGAACCGGGTTTAGGAAATGGGTATCTGATCCGAGGACAGGCCCTTGCCTATCAAGGAGAAATTCCAGCGGCGATCGCCGACTTAAAACAAGCCGCCCAGGTTTACCGTCAGAACCACAATCAAATCGGTTATCTGCTGGCACAACAATATCTGCGGGACTTGAATGCGCCGACTTCTCCTCAAGCCTTAACCCTTCCGGACCTCACCAATTAATCGGGCTCAGAGTCCGGCGATCGCCTTCCTAGGGCAATGGGTCCCCCTGCCCCTGCCCTGATGCGATCGCCCTCCAGGGATGAGCTTGTATAATTTACTACCTCTCACTGAACATAAACTGCTCACCGGATTCACGCCAACTTTAAAAATGTTCCTTGTCTGCAAAGGATAATCTTTATGACTCTCAAGGCGACCCCAGTCCAATTACATTCCCTGCAACCCCTAGCAAATTCACTAAACCAGGCCGCAGAACGAATCCACCTCCTACAGCGTCGCGCCCTCAGTGCGATCGTGATTACCCTCTTCTTGCTCATCCTCACCTATACTCTGGATGTTCTATCCATTTGGGCCTCTATCGCCACATCAACTGCCCTACCCACCTTGGGTTTATTAAACATCGTCACCACCACCCTCGCCCTGCTCACTGGCATAGCGGGGATCGGGGCAGCCATGACCTTTGTCTCCTATCGTGCTAAGGTGCTGCGGTGCGGTTCCCCAGGGGTGAGGACCAAAGGAACCCTGGCTCCCTCCTCATTCAATCCGTAGTCAACCTCTCCCTCTGAAAGCCTCTTTAAAATTAGGCCCAATCCGGTTTTAAAAAGCCGGTTTTCACTTCTTTTGGGCTTGCGGGCTTTGTCCCTGTAGCCACACTCTGCATTGGGTGTGGGTTTTTTCTGGTAATTTTTTCTTTTTTAGGCCAATATCCGGAGGATTTATTACGCAGAATTTCGGGGATTGAGCAATAGGTAGGGCCTTTTTTTCCGTTTAAGGGTTGATAAATCTGATTAGGTTTACGAATCCCTTGGGTTCCCCGCCAGTTTCTGCCCTCCCCCAATTAAAATTTCGGGAAATAAAGATGAGGGAAAAAAAGTTGTCAAAAGGGACTTTATACTGTATAGTTACTGTTTTAAATCAGTCCAACCCGGTTGAGCGGGCTACTCTAATTGGCCGGGTTAACCCAGTGCAGGATGTCAGAAGGATGGAGACGCGCTGATAGAGGGAATCGAGCAAATCAAAATAACCGAAGTCCGTCCCACCCATTACGGACCCTGACCCCCTTAATTCATGATTGGCTGTCCCTTAAGAATTGTAAAAATATGTAAAATCTCCCTTCAGGATCTAGTAAATTAAAATATATTGAGAAATTTTTAGCTTGGCTTTACTTCCATCTCAAGCCGATCACCGGGGTCTATACAAAATTAAACGAGGCTCTATCCGGATAAAAATAGTCAACCCATCCCCGGGGGAAATCCTAAAAACTTACCGATTTAGCATTGAGCAATAAAACCAGTTAGTTCCTTGAAGAAATCAATTAAACGAATTAAAGCCAGTTGAGAGTTCAGGGAAATCACCCTAAAAACTGAAGTCAAAAAGCATGGATATAACATGAATTTAACCCTGATTCATATAATTGAAAAAGACTCGTTAATGCTCGCGCCAGACACCGGGGTGAGTGAGGCGATCGCCCTCATGAATCAACAGCGCGTGAGTTGTGCATTAGTCGTAGACAATCATCAATTAGTCGGCATTTTGACCGCACGAAATGTAGTCAAAATGACCGCCGAGGCGATGGATATCAACATCGTCAAAGTTGCAGCAATTATGACCCGCGATCCGGAACGGATATCGGGTTCCGCTGACTTGGATATTTTTTCCGTATTATCAACCCTGCGCCAGCACAAAATTCGTCACTTACCGGCTATTGATGAGTCTGGAAATATCCTCGGGGTGATTACCCAAAATAGTATCCGCAAAGTCCTTCAACCCACAGATTTATTAAAATTCCAGCAAGTCGCTCAAGTGATGAGCGATCGCGTGATTCACTTACCCCAGACTGCTTCTTTGTGGGAAATCACCCAAAAAATGACCCAGAATCAGGTCAGTTGTATAGTCATTGTTGATGCCAAACATGACTCAGGGACAGTACCCCTGGGGATTATTACAGAACGGGATATCGTTAAATTTCGGGCTTTACAATTAAATTTAGCAGAAATTGTCGCCTCCGAGGTCATGAGTACCCCAATGCTTCCGATTAAAACCCGGGATTCCTTGTGGGATGCTGATCAATTAATGGAAGAAAATGGAATTCGCCGCTTAGTCGTGGTGAATGAATTGGGAAATCTTGAGGGGATCCTGACTCAAAGCAGTCTGTTAGAAGCCCTCGATCCGATTGAAATGTACAGGACCATACAGGTGTTACAGGAGCAAGTCAATCGCCAAGTGATTGAGTTAAATCAAGTGAACGAACGCCTACAGGAGGAAATTGCACTTCGAGAACAGGAATTGCCGGAACGTTCGCGACTTGAGGGGGAATTGAAAGCACAAAATGCTCGATTGCAGACAGAGATTGGCGATCGCATTCGAGTCGAAGCAGCCCTCGCTCAAAGGGAACGAGAACTTAGAGCCTTAGTGGAACACGCGCCAGATTTAATTTGGCGGTTGAATCGTGAGTTTCGCTATCTCTATGCCAACCCCTCCTCGGAAAATCTTTTTCGTATTCCCAGTGGTGAAATTTTCGGCAAAACTATTCAAGAATTAGGGTTTCCTGATGACGTAGTATCCCAGTGGATTGAGGTGCTGCAACAAGCCTTTGAGACGGGGAATGAACAGACCCTCGAATGTGCATTGCCAGGATTAGAGGGAGTGAAATGGTGGGTTGCCCGGATTGTCCCCGAGTTGGGAAACAATGGCGCAGTGGAATCGATTTTAGCCATCGTCCGAGAAATCAGCGATCGCAAACAGACTGAACAAGAACGCTTGCAACTGCTCGATCGCGAACAAGCCGCCCGCGCCGAAGCCGAATCTGCCACAAATCGGGTGACGAATATCCTAGAAAGTATTACCGATGTATTCTTTTCTCTCGACTCCAATTGGCGATTTACCTATATCAATCCCCAAGCTGAAATCCTCTTCCAAAGAAACCAAGAAGAACTGCTTGGGCAAAGTCTCTGGGTCGAATTTCCCGAAGCGAGGAACAGGAGATTTTATGAGGAATACCACCGGGTTGTTGCGGAAAATATCAGCCGGGAATTTTTGGAATTTTATCCCCCTCTAAATCGCTGGTTTGAAATTCATACTTATCCCGCCAAGGAGGGAATTTCGGTGTATTTTGAAGATGTCACGGAACAGATTAAAGCTGAAGCCTCCCTCAAAGAAAGTGAACAGTTTTTACGCAGTATCTATGAAGGGGTAGAAACGGCAATTTTTATTGTGGATGTCTTGGCCGATGGCACATTTCGCTACTTTGATAGTAATCCGACTCATGAACAAATTTGGCAGATTTCTGCGGAAGAAATGAGCGGGACCACTCCAGAACAGATGTTGCCTCCAGCCGTCGCCGAGGAGGTGATACAGCGGTATCAGCAATGCATCGCAACTAGGGAACGGATCACCTATGAAGAAAAACTGCCATTAGAGGGCCAAGATAATTGGTGGCTGACCCATTTAAGCCCAATTTTTGACAGTAGCGATCGCATTTACCGTCTGATTGGGACAAGTTTTAACATCACCGATCGCAAGCAAGCAGAAATCGCCCTGGAACAACAACTCAAGCGGGAGCAATTACTCAATGCCATTCAAGAACGGATTCGCTCCTCTTTGAATTTAGAAGAAGTTTTAACAACGGCTGCCCAGGAAGTTCGCCAATTTTTATCCACCGATCGCGTGTTAATCTACCGAGTTGATCCTGATGGCACCGGCATCATGGTTACCCAGTCGTCCGATCCGCTTGTGCGTGAGATTAACGGGAATACTTTTCCCCAGGAACACTTTAGCCAAGAGGAACGAAACCGTTACACCCAAGGGGAAATTGTAGCGATTGAAGATACCGAGTTGGTCAAACATTTACCTTGTCTAGGGATGTTAATGAAAACCCTAAAGATTAAGGCTAAACTTGTCATTCCGATTTTAACAGAGCAAAATTTGTGGGGTTTACTGATTGCCCATCATTGCCAAAGTACCCGAGAATGGCATTCCTCGGAGATAGAATCCCTGAGATCTATTGCCGGACAACTGGCGATCGCCGTTCAACAATCTACCTTATTTGAGCAAGCCAAGGCTGAACTGATTGAGCGCCAAAAAGCAGAAGAAGCCTTGCAAGCCAGCCAACGTTTCGTGCAGAAAATCGCCGATACTTCTCCCAATTTCTTATATATTTACGATATTTTAGAACATCGGAATATTTATGTCAACCGAGAAATCGCCGAAATGCTGGGCTATTCTAACGAAGAAATTTCCAACTTTGGGAATAATTTATTAACTGCCCTAATTCACCCGGATGACTTGCCAAAAATTCCTGAACATTTTCAAAAACTCTCTCAAGCTCAAGCTCAAGAGGGAGAGATTTTTGAACTGGAATATCGGATGAGAAATGTTCAGGGAGAATGGCGCAATATTTTAGCCAGGGAAACGATTTTTGCCAGAACAGAAGATGGCGCAGTTAAGCAACTGTTAGGCACAGCAACTGATATTACTAAACTCAAGGAAAGTGAAGCCGTCTTGCGGGAAAGTGCCGAACGAGAAAAGGCAGTCGCTTCCGCAGTGCAGCGGATTCGTCAATCCCTGGATTTAGGGACAATTTTTGCAGCTACCACGGAAGAATTGCAAGGATGTTTAAGCTGTGATATTGTTGCCATTTACCGTTTTAATTCCGACTATAGTGGGGAATTTGTCTCGGAAGCGGTCTCATCACAACAGGTTTCCGTCTTGCAAAAAAACAAGCAATCTCTGCACCTATCCGCGCAACCGGCTCCCGGGCAAAATTGCCAGATGCAAGGGTTGATTAATTCTTGCTTAGAATGGCACGATACGCACCTGATCCAGAACACCGGGGGGACTTTTAACCGAGACGAGAGTTGCTTAGTGGTGGAAGACATTTATCAGCGCAACTTTAGTTCTTGTTACTTAGCAAGATTAGAGGAATTTCAGGTTAGAGCTTACATGATTGTCCCGATTTTTTGTGGGGCAAAACTCTGGGGATTGTTAGCGGCTTATGAAAGCGATCGCCCGCGACAGTGGCAACCGAGCGATCGGCAGATTGTCATCCAAATTGGCAATCAATTGGGGGTTGCTTTGCAGCAAGCGGAATGGCTAGAACAAACCCAGAAGCAATCAGAAGCCCTCCAAAAAGCGGCGATCGCAGCGGATGCAGCTAACCAAGCTAAAAGTGAATTTCTCGCGAACATGAGTCACGAATTGCGAACCCCACTCAACGCGATTCTGGGATTTACCCAACTGATGAATCGCAATTCATCCTTAAGCCCGCAACACCAGGAACACTTGAAAATCATCAATCAAGCTGGAGAACATTTACTCTCTTTAATTAATGATGTTCTGGAAATGTCGAAAATTGAAGCGGGTAGAACCATATTGAACCCGACTTCATTTAATATGATTTCCTTTCTCAAAAACTTAGAAGCAATGCTGAAGTTTCAAGCCCAAAATAAAGGCTTGAACCTGAGTTTTGAATTGGATAGCACCCTGCCGAAAATGATAAAATCTGACGAAGGTAAATTGCGTCAGATTTTAATTAATATGTTAGGGAATGCTATCAAATTCACTAACTCTGGTGGGGTGACCTTGCGGGTCAAGCTCAAACCTTATTCAAATCATAATTCTCTCAATAATTCCCTGGATTTCTCCGAAACTCTATCTACCCTCTGCGTGGAAATCGCAGATACTGGATCCGGCATTGCACCGTCAGAAATGAATCAGCTATTTGAACCCTTTTCCCAAACCGAAACTGGACGGAAATCCCAGGAAGGTACGGGATTGGGATTGCCGATTAGTCGCAAATTTGTCCAATTAATGGGAGGAGATATTCACGTCAGCAGCACTGTGGGAGTGGGGACAGTGTTTAGCTTTGAGATTCAAATTGTGGAAATCAACGCCACCCCAGAACCTCCGGTTCAAACTCCTAGACAAGTGATTGGGTTAGACTGTGATCAGGAATGCTATCGGATTTTAGTTGTCGATGATGCGGTTAATAATCGGCGGTTTTTAGTGACGCTGCTTTCTGAGATTGGCTTTGAAGTACGAGAAGCCGAAAATGGTCAAGAGGCGATCGCCCTCTGGTCCAGTTGGGACCCCGATCTGATTTGTATGGATATGCGGATGCCCCTACTAGACGGCTATCAAGCAACCCAACAGATTAAAGCCAGTCTGAAAGGGCAGCAGACTGTGATTATCGCCCTCACAGCCAGTGCTTTTGAAGAAGAACGAGAAGGGATTTTGTCTTGCGGTTGTGATGACTTTCTGCACAAACCCTTTCGAGAAGAAGTCCTCCTCGAAAAAATATCCACTCATCTAGGAGTTAGCTATCGTTATCAACCCGAAATTTCTCCGGATTCCCCAGAAGGATGCTCAAGTCAAAAGCTCTTAAATCGAAATGATATTAAAAAGTATTTATCTCAAATGCCTCCGGAATTTGTGACCGAACTTTATCAATCCGCTTGTCAAGGGTACGATGAAGGAATTTTTGAATTGCTCGAATTAATTCCGGCAGAAAGTAGCCCTCTAGCTCATACCTTGAGAGAATTAACCAAAAACTTTGATTTTGAAATGATTATTGAATTAACTGAACAGGAGGAGGAGGCATGAATTACGCTCTCGGTGAATTAAATAAATCTCGGGAATCCCAAAACACTCGCCCAAATATTTTGGTGGTAGACGATACTCCAGATAACTTGCGCCTGCTGTCCTCTGTATTGAGCGATAATGGTTATCGGGTTTGTAAAGCGTTGAAGGGAGACATGGCTTTAACCGCCTGTAAAAATGCCTTGCCCGATTTAATCCTCTTGGATGTCATGATGCCGGGGATGGATGGTTATGAAGTTTGCAAATGCTTGAAGCAGCAAGAAACCACTCGCCAAATTCCCGTGATTTTTTTAAGTGCCTTGAATGATGTGGAGGATAAAGTCAAAGCCTTTGAAGCCGGAGGGGTCGATTATATTTCTAAACCCTTTCAAGAGGCAGAGGTTTTATCGCGAGTTCAAACTCATTTAAAGTTACGCCAACTTCAGATTAATCTTCAAGAAAAAAATCTCTGCCTAGAACAGGAAATCACTGAGCGTCAAAAGGCTCAACGCTCTCTGGATGTCACTGAAGCCAAAAACCTGGCGTTGGTCAATGCGATTCCTGATGTGATGTTTCGTATTGGCGAGGATGGATTTTTCTTGGATTATCGTAGCCCCTCTTTAGGGGGTCCCGATGACCTCGAAGACAGTCCAGGGAATCAGCCAGGTAATGCTCGTCAAAAGAGTCATGATTTTACTGAAAATATTTTTCCAATTTCTGAATCGTTAGCTGCTGATTCTAGTTTTGTGGGAAAGCATATTAATGAGGTTTTATCCAATGATTTAGCCATTTGGATTATGCATTATGTACAGCAAACCCTCCTGAGTTCAAAGCTCCAGCTTGGGGAGTATATTCAACGGGATAACAACCAAGAGCGGTGGGTTTCTTATGAGGTTCGCTATGTTAAAAGTGGTCCATCGGAGGTGCTGGCGATCGCCCGGGATATTTCCTCCCGCAAACAGGCTGATGCTGCAAGACTCCAGGCAGAAGCTGTCATGCGCCATCAAAAGCAAAAAATTGAACAAGCTTTAACCGAACTTCAAGAGGCTCAAGTTCAATTGGTTCAAAATGAAAAGATGGTAGGCTTGGGTCAATTAGTCGCCGGAATTGCCCATGAAATTAATAATCCCGTTAATTTTATTTATGGGAATATCTTTCATGTTCAAAATGCCATTTCTAATTTAGTCAATCTTCTGGAAATTTATCAACAAGAACACCCCCCCAATGAGAGGGTGCGCGAAGTAATGGAAGAGTTAGATTTTGAGTTCTTAACTGAAGATTTAATAAAAATGATTACTTCAATTGCCGCTGGAGCTGACCGGATAAATCAAATTGTATTATCTTTGCGAAAGTTTTCCCTTATGGATGAAGCCGGAGTTAAAAAGGTAGATATTCATGAAAATTTAGACACCACCCTGATTTTATTGAAACACCGATTTAAAATAGCTGAGGAAACAGAGATTGAATTGATTAAAGACTATGGAACAATTCCCCAGATTCTCTGTTATCCTGGCGAACTCAACCAAGTGTTTTTTAATCTCTTAAATAATGCAATCGATGTTTTAAGCGATATCTTACCCGATCGCCTCACAGCTCAGGAAGCTAATCCCAAAGTGCCGGAGTTCGTGCCTTCGATTCGGATTTCTACAGCGTTAACCGATCGCGAAACCCTGTTGATTCGGATTAAAGATAATGGTCCCGGGATCAGCGAATCTGGGCGATCGCGCTTATTTGACCCCTTCTTTACCACCAAACCCGTCGGCAAAGGCAGAGGATTGGGACTCTCCATTAGTTACCAGATAGTCGTCCAAAAACATGGAGGAGAACTCTCCTGCAATTCCACCCCAGGTCAAGGCACTGAATTCGTGATCGAACTCCCCCTGATGCAATCCACCTCAGACCCGGGGGGAGTTCCCTAACCGGCGATCGCTCACCCAGTCAACCTTGACTCCGTGACTGCATCCAACAGAGATCTCCTGTGACCCCTCCTGTGACCAGAGGGAGGTATCAGGATTGAATATCTGACCTCGGACCGGGGAACTTCTTGCTGCAGACCGTTTCAGATATTCCATCCCCCTAACAATTAGGGCCTTCCTTCCGGGGGTCCATCAATACCTCCGGGGAGAATCTCTAATCCGACGGCGATCAATTTAATGTCATGATTTTTTCATTTTTGAGTCAAAAAATCTTTTTAGCCGTCATCAAACCCCTCGAATTCAGCCGACTCTAGCTTTTCGTCCCTCCAGAGACAACTCAATTGTCACATGGGTCAAATGACTCACATCACATCATCAGGATCAGGTTTAATTCATAATAGAAGCATTTATAAAAAATACCCTGAAAACCCGGTGACTTTAGTCCAGGGATGAAAGGGATAGGCCGGATAAATCCTGCCTATCAGATCTACTAATTGCACAAATGTCTGGCAAGTGTGTTATCTTCAAAAGAGTAGAAAGTTGCGAATTTTGAGAAATCAAGTATCTAGCTTAACAGCAGTACGGATGCTCAACATAATTAATCACAACCAATTACTTTGGTTCTGAACCAATTAAATCGTCAGTAAAAGACGTTAAAACCTACCCCCGGAATGGAGGAAAGTCACGACCGAGGAAGCGCCTTGTCAGACGCTTGATAGCAGACCGCCATTTTTGGCCAAAGGATTGCGCCCGGAAACCCTGACAATAGGGATATTAAGGCGTGCAAGTCTTAAGAATCCCCGTCGCGATCGCGACGGAGATTGTCAAGAAAACCTCAAAACAATTGGTGGACTGGGTGTCCCCCTAAACCGAATGGAACCCAGCCATTTCCATCTCGAAATCCGCCTTGGCAATGAGTGGGTTTCACCCCTCAGTTCCCCAGGCGGGATGTCGATCCAACCTCCAACCCAAATCCAGAGGGAAAGGCGATAGACCCCCAATTCTGGGGGGGTCCGATCTTAAAAGCCCTCTGAGTGGTCAAGAAACCTGCCCCAACTTTAAGACTTAGTTTGATTGAGAAGACGGAAGATGTTTAATTCAACAGCACTACTCATTGAAGCTTTCGTGGAACGCCTGCAATACGGCTACCATCGGACCTACGGAGGATATAAACCGGATTACGCCGAAATAATCTCTTGGGCCGGTGGTATGGCATTAGAAAATATTGCCAACAGTGATGCCCTGTATCACAACGTTGAACATACCATTTTGGTAACATTAGTCGGACAAGAAATCCTGCGCGGCAAACATATTCGAGAAGGGGGCGTATCCTGCGAAGATTGGCTGCATTTCATTATTTCCTTGTTGTGTCATGATATTGGCTATGTCAAGGGAGTCTGTCGTCAAGATGAAGATAGTAAACGACTCTATGCCACCGGCAGAGATGGCCTGAAAGTACCCATTGCCTTTGGCTCTACTGATGCCAGTTTAACCCCCTATCACGTCGATCGCGGCAAACTTTTCATCTCCGAACGTTTCGGAGGTCACCGCCTCATTGATGCAGAAGTCATTAAACGCAATATCGAACTAACACGCTTTCCCGTTCCGGCAGATGAAGATCATAAAGATACATTTAATTATGCTGGAATGGTTAGAGCAGCAGATCTCATCGGTCAATTAAGTGATCCCCGCTACTTGCAAAAAATTGCGGCCTTATTTTATGAGTTTGATGAAACTGGGGCGAATAAAAAGCTCAACTACCGCCATCCCGGAGACCTCCGTCGGAACTATCCCAAATTCTATTGGTATGGCGTTTTTCCCTTTATTACCCAGGCTCTGGCTTACCTAAATTTGACCCAACAAGGCAAACAAATCGTCGCCAACCTCTATGCCAATGTCTTCAAAATAGAACATGAAGACCAGCAGCTTTCTGAGGTGGCCTAAACCGAAAGAAGCGATCGCATTCAAACTCATCCCAACTCCTCCCTCAACAGGGGAAGGATAAAAGGATAAAGGATGAAAGGAAAATTTATAGAAAGCACCGTAAAACCCATGTGCTTTAGCCGTGGGATATAAGGTGGGTGAACGTAGGTACGTAGTTAACCAAATCCATGGTATAATTAATCTGTGCTAAATCAAGTAGGCGGATCAACTGCACGTTGAAATATC
>NZ_JAFLQW010000478.1 GCF_017313335.1 Phormidium pseudopriestleyi FRX01
ATGTAGGGGTAGGGTCTGATCACCCTCTGTGTGATCATCAAATTTTCAAGATAGCGGTGTTGTGATATAGGGTTGGGTTAGAGAAGTGCGATCGCCTTCGGATTTGCCTTGTTTGGGGTTTGGTTATTGATTTTTAATCGCGGTTGTCGGTGGATTTACGGTTCTTAAATTTGGGCTATAGTTGCGGTTGATGTTGCAGTGGCGAGGAAAGATTATTCGGGTTTGTGACCCATCAGAATAGTCTCGCAATGGTCCTGAACGCGCGATCGCTGTGGATCATCTATTTTCCTGAACCCTTTTGTTGAAGGCGATCGATATATGTCAGGTATCGATCGCGACAATTGCTCAGATTGGCGGTCTGGATTGAGAGAAAGAGGGATTCCGAATCGTCAGGAAATCCCCCTATAGGGGAATAGACGCTCAGGGTTGGAAGGGTAATATTTATAGGGCGGACTACAGCATCCGCTTGAGGGTACGGGGGAGGCAATAGACTGATGCAATCCGCTTGGGAGCGATCGCCTGATTTGAATTGACTGGCGTGCGAAAATGCTAATCGAACCCTTATCCCTGTTTCGCCACGGAACTCATGGGATTTTTTCAAAAAACGCCATAGTTTTTGAGGGATTTATCGGGGTTTCCTCGGATCCTTTGTCTGAGATTGGAGGATAGACCGATGGAACGAAGTGGCTTAAAAATTGATGAATAGACTTGCTGGGGTGGTCCGGGTCTGGATGAGATGCGATCGCCGAATCTGGGCTTTTTTGCCGTGGCGATCGGGAAGCAGACCCGTTCATCTCCCGGCCAATGGATGACCCGGGAACTGATAAATTAACTAATCATCCCACACCCGCCCCAACGCTTCTTCTCTTGGGGGTGATGGGATTAGAAGCCAGGGGCGGTTATAGCAGGACTCAGCGCAAAATTATAGCAGTAAATACACTGAGATTGCTGCCGACAGGACTGACGATATTGAATTAGTTTGCCTTTGACTTCAGGAGGCATTAACAGCACAGGGCTGAACTCTCTAGAACTAGATGCGGCAAGGATTTTGGCACTTGCCGCCGCGATTGACAAAGCGTCAGAATTACTCAGGAGACTAGGTAAGGGTTGGGATACAACCCTCTTCATCCTCTACCAGATGAGTCGGCTTTCTGTCGCTAGTTGAACTGCGGCGACCTGACTGGCAGTTGCCGTTACAGAATCGCCGTCTGGAGTTTACTCGTCGTCAGAATCTTTATCGACTTGACGCAGGTGAATGTGTTTGCGTCCTAGGGAAATTTCAAATTCATCTCCTGGATTGAGATCCATCTGCTTAGTGTAAGCCGATCCGATCAGTAAGTTGCCATTTGACTGGACGCTAATCCGATAACTGGCACTCCGTCCACCACGACCTTGACCATTTTGCTTGCCATCGAGTTCAATACCCTCAGCATCAATCAGGGCATTGAGGAATTTCATCATATTGACGCGCTCTACCCCATTTTTTGTAACGGTGTAGTAGCCGCACTCTCTGGCTTTTTCTTCTTTGCTGAGGTTCTCTAGATCTTTGACTTTCTGGAGAAGATCTTCACCAACTAGGGGTTCCATCTTTTTCTTTTTACTCATTGACTTACAACGACTGCCATGAACAATAGGTCTAACGAGTTCTATTTTAGCTGAGTGTTGCTAAAAATTAGAACTTTTTTTTTTCTGACTGTCAGGTTATTAAACTATATTACACGAATCAGATTGGATAGTCACCAGATTTTCACCCTATCTGTGGCATCAGGAATGGTGAAGACTTCACCGGAATCGGCAAACGTGAGTGATAGCTAGGGGTGGACTGATAAGAGTTACTGCTCGGTCCAAGTCGAATTGACTCTAACCTATCTGAGGATAGAAAGGGCACAGGAGTGAATGGTAGCCTAAAGATCGGTATGATAAACGAGCGGATCTCCGGTGAAGGAAGGTAATGGTCTCGAATTGAGTTGTTGAAGGGCAGATGAAAGAAGCGAGATTGATTGAAGAAGGGGTTAAGATTGGTCAGTTATGCCGGAAATAGCGACTGTGCTAACTGAGTCATGACTTGAAGCGTTCCCCAAGAGAATCAGGCAGTAAGGGTAGAGTTAGAGGGGCAGCAAGAGCAGTTGAAGGGTTAAGTTTGAAGGCTTGAGTCCGGTTTCAGTCAGGTTAGCAATTGACTTTTGGAGCGGGCTTATGTCATCTTATGCCAATCACAATCAATTTAGAAAGGGTTGGGTTAACCGGAGGCAGATTTTGTTTGTAAAAGTTGCTTCTACTGAACAGAAAGGAGGTCAGCATCCTTCATCAGAGTCTTGACGGCATCGCTTTTTTACTATATAGACGAAATAGAAGACAACGGCTATAAATGCCGGAGTGACAGGGGTCACCGGGTGAGGAAAAGGGATAAATTGGGTCGGTTCCGTCCCATCAAACGGGCGATAAAGGGCAGGAATCCTATTCAGGGAGAGAATATTCAACTCCAGGAAGGGTGGATACTTCATTGAAGGCGCGATCGCGTTGCTCTTTAGCAAATTTGAGGGGGAGTTCGCAGGAAAGCATCATACAAAGGGAACAGAATATTTTCAATAAAAATCCCTCTTCCGGTTGAAAAGCGTTATAACCAAGTTTTGATGCACTATCAGATTCTATTTAAGGGATGAAGCTAACAACCCGAGGACAATATAGCGTTAAGGCGCTGCTCGATTTGAGTTTACAGCCACAGTTTGGCCCAACTTCTGTAAAAGCGATCGCCGATCGCCAGGATTTACCCGCCCCTTATCTGGAAAAATTATTGATGGAAATGCGTCGCGCGGGTTTAGTCAAATCCCTTCGCGGTGCCACCGGAGGTTATCAACTCGCCCGACACCCGGCACAAATCTCTCTGGGTCAAATTTTAGAAGCGGTGGGAGAAACGATTGAGCCTTTACCGAGATCCTCCCCGGATAGCGAACAAGCGGAGGACTGGGTAACCGATCGCCTCTGGAATCAATTGCACCAAAAGTTGAAGGAATCTCTCTATAGCATTTCCCTGGAAGATTTGTACTTTGATGCCAGAAGTTGGCAAGCATACCAAGAAGAAGAAACCAATTTTGTGGTATAACCCGTGGCGGTTTGATTCCGCTGTTCTCCACAGGAATTGAGTGCTTAGACTCAGCTTGAAGCCAAAGGCACCGATCGCTAATAATATAGTTGAGTTAATGTTGTCACCGCTGAGGTTAGCTATATCAATCGTGCAACCCACGGAATTTGCACTGGGCGTTCTGGCGATCGCCGCTTATCTTGATTTTTTGATTGGCGACCCTTGGGGTTGGCCCCATCCAGTTCAGGGGATGGGTTGGGTCATTTCTCACTATAGCCAAGGGGTTTTAAAGCACTGGAAAAATCCCATTATTCGCCGAATTGCCGGGATTATTCTGGCGACTGGTGCGATCGCCTCCACCGGATTAATCGGATGGGGAATCGCCCAAGGGTCCTATTATTTACATCCGCTTTTGGGATTGGCGATCGAAAGTATCCTGTTAGCGAGTTGTTTTGCAGGTCGAAGTTTAAGAACCGCTGCTGAAACCGTATTAGAACCCCTGAAACACTCCGATTTAGAAACAGCGCGTCAAAAATTAAGTCTATATGTAGGTCGAGATCCAGACAATCTCAGCGACTCCGAGGTGATGCGCGCCGTATTAGAAACCGTGACAGAAAATGCCGTAGATGGAGTCATGGCACCCTTATTTTATGCGATCGCCGGGTCCATGATTTTTCATGTTGGGGCCTTACCCTTAGCCTTCGCCTATAAAGCCGCCAGTACCCTCGATTCAATGGTCGGTTATCAGGATGAACCCTATACCGACTTAGGATGGTGTAGCGCTAAAATCGAAGACATTCTAACCTGGTTTCCTTGTCGCTTAACAGTCATTACATTAGGACTCTTAAGCAACTGCCTCCCAGAGATTTGGCGGATCTGTCAACGAGATGCCACCCAAGACCCCAGTCCCAATTCCGGTTGGAGTGAATGCACCTACGCCGTCATTCTCGGAGTCCAACTCGGCGGCATCAATTACTATCACGGCATCCCAAAACCCAAACCCCTCTTAAATACTCCCCTCAATCCCATCACCCCAGACCGAATTCACCAAGCCATGTTACTCACACGATGGTGCTTTTTAACTTGGTTAAGCATCACCATCAGTTGCTGGTTCCTGTCCACCCAATTTCCAGGCAACCCCTAACCAAATCTCTCAATCTGCGCTATCAATAATAAATTCTCCCATCCAGACTTGACATGAATGCTAACGTGATTGAAATCCTCTCCGCAGAAGAACTGCGCCGGACTGTGACCCGACTGGCGTCCCAGATTGTGGAACGGTCGAATGATTTGTCAGAATTGGTGCTGATCGGCATTTACACCCGGGGGGTTCCCTTCGCGCATCTGTTGGCGAGTCAGATTGAACTTTTAGAACAGATTCAGGTGCCGGTGGGCGCTTTAGATATTACATTTTATCGAGATGATTTGGACAAGATGGGGATGCGAACTCCGGCAAAAACGGAGATGCCGTTTGATTTGACGGGGAAGGAGATGATGTTGGTGGATGATGTGATTTTCAAGGGTCGCACGATTCGCGCTGCCTTGGATGCGATCGCCGATTATGGCAGACCCTCTCTGATTCGGTTAGCGGTTCTGGTCGATCGCGGTCATCGGGAGGTTCCGATTCATCCGGATTTCATCGGCAAAACCCTCCCCACGGCAAAGGAGGAACAGGTTAAGGTCTATTTCAATGAGGTAGACGATCGCGATGGGGTGGAACTAATTAAGGTGATTTGAAGGATGGAGGGGGAGGGGGGAACGACAGCAAGCAACACCCCATCTCCCCCATCAACCCAGGACAAATAACAAATGACAAATGACAACTGACTAATGACAAATCTAAACTCTGGGGAAGAAACCCAATCTCGGAAGGCGGAACATATTCGCGTCTGCCTGGAAGATGATGTGCAATTTCGGTTGAATGGGACGGGTTTGGACCGTTATCGGTTTACCCACTGCTGTTTGCCGGAACTGGATTGGCAGGATATTGATGTGACGACGCGGTTTCTGGGAAAATCCCTCGGTGCTCCGTTGTTGATTTCTTCAATGACGGGGGGAACCGAGGAGGCGAAGCGGATTAATTCTCGGTTGGCGGTGGTGGCGGAACGGTTTCAGATTGCGATGGGGGTGGGTTCGCAGCGGGTGGCGGTGGAAAAACCGGAGGTGGGGGATACCTTTGCGGTGCGATCGCTGGCACCGAATATCCTGTTATTTGCGAATTTAGGGGCGGTACAACTCAACTATGGTTATGCGGTGGATGAATGTCGCAAGGCGATCGATTTGCTGGAAGCGGATGCGTTGATTCTTCACCTCAATCCCTTGCAAGAAGCGGTTCAAACCCGGGGGGATAAAAATTTTCGAGGATTGCTTGACAAAATCCATGAATTATGCAATGTATTACCTGTGCCAGTAATTGCCAAGGAGGTGGGCAATGGCATTTCGGCGAAGATGGCCCAGAAATTGATTGAGGCGGGAGTTGGGGCGATCGATGTGGCCGGTGCCGGGGGGACTTCTTGGGCGAAGGTGGAAGGAGAACGGGCCAAGGATGTTCGACAGCGCCGATTAGGGGCAACCTTTGCGGAGTGGGGTCTACCGACGGCAGACTGTATTACGACGATTCGGGCGATCGCCCCGGAGATTCCCTTAATTGCCTCGGGGGGATTGCGAACTGGGTTGGATGTCGCGAAGGCGATCGCCTTGGGTGCGGACCTCGCCGGTTTAGCATGGCCCTTCCTGCAAGCAGCAGCGGAATCCGAGGCGGCGATTCAGACCCTCGTCGAACATTTACTGGCCGAAATTTCTACGGTTCTGTTCTGTACCGGCAATGCCACCCTCACCCAACTCAGAGAGTCTGACGCCCTCCAACCCCTGGGTTCCAAACCCTCTGCCCTGATGTAGGGGTTTGGGGACCAAACCCCTACATCAGGGAAAAAGAGGGTTTGGGGACCAAACCCCTACATGAAATAACGATTTTTCGTTATTAAATTTGCCACCAATTCAGGGCTAGGGTTAAAACGTTGCCGGGGTTCTGAACGTCCGAGAACGATTAACATAGAAGAGATAAGCGATCGCAACTTCGGGTCTGTTTTCAAAACACCGACGCCGGAAGCAGCGCAGATAACATAAAGGACCCTTGCAAAATGCGAGATTTTTTCAAATATACCTTTGCTAGTATCCTCGGAACAATTGTCGGATTAGGAGTTTTAGGTGCTCTGAGTTTGGGTGGACTCCTGATTGTTGTAGGCACGATCGCCACTTCGTCGAAAGATGCTGGACCGACCGTCGAAAACAACTCGATGCTGGTATTTGACCTTTCGATGAATATCACCGATTCTCAACCCATCTCCACCACTGCCGAAGCATTATCCCGAACCCTCTCAGAGGATTCGGAACCCAGCAGTATGACCTTGCGCCAAGTGGTGGAAACCATTGATGCTGCCAGAGAGGACGATCGCATTCTCGGGATCTACCTCCACTCTTCCTCCTCCAGCAGCAGTAACGGATTTGCCACCCTGCGGGAAGTTCGTGAGGCCCTCGAACGGTTTCGGGACGCTGGTAAAACCATTATTGCCTATGACCAAGATTGGACTGAACGGGAATACTACCTCGCCTCGGTTGCCGACGAAATTCTCATCAATCCACTCGGCATCATCGAAATGAATGGGTTGAGTTCGGAGACGACTTTTTTAGCTGGGGGTTTGGAGAAATACGGCGTCGGAGTTCAGGTGACCCGGGTCGGAAAGTATAA
>NZ_JAFLQW010000435.1 GCF_017313335.1 Phormidium pseudopriestleyi FRX01
CAAGGTCCGGGGACCGTTCGTAATCTTAAATGTGAGGCAAATCCCCCTGAACGTAAAAAACCTACTCTTGTAAGGAAGGGGCTCCGGGGGATGAGGGCAAACTGTCCAAACATCGGATGCACCCATTCCAAACCCCATGAAACCCTTCTCAGCAAAAGTAATCGAGTGAGGTTTCATCAATTATCCTAATCCTTATGAATTTAAAGCAATTAATGATAGGATTAAGAAACGACAGCAACTCGTTAGTACGAACATGAAGAAACGACTGAAGTCGTTACTACAAACTATTAATTTAAAGCGATTAATGATAGGATTAAGAAACGATTGAAGTCGTTACTACGAACATTAAGAAACGACTGAAGTCGTTACTACGAACATTGAGAACGACTTCAGCATAAATTTAGGTTTAATCTTCCTTTGGTTTGCCGCCCATGCGAATTTCACTGTAGAAAGAAGCTAGACTAAAACCATCGGCTCGCTTGACAACATGGGTTCTTAGGCGCAAATTATCACTGGCATACCAGATGCGTTCTTCCTCGTAGAGATGTTCAGATTCAGCAATGAACGTTACCACATCATCACTGCCAATGATGTAACGACTCTGGGTCGGTAATTCATCAGAAGTTGTCGATTTCCGAAGCAATTGGCCTTCAGTCGGCTGTGAACCATTTGCGATCGCCACCAAGAGAGTTGAACCGGATTGTTTGGGTTCAGAGTCGAGGGGTTTATTTTCCCATCGAATCCGCACCCCACCTAATGCCTCTGCCGGATCAATGCCATACTCTTGACAAAGGGCGATCGCCTCTGGGTCCTCGGATGACAAGGCATCCAGCCAAAGGTCAGTTGTGCCAGCTACAGATTTGACCGCAGGGAGATCTTGACAGGTTCGCTGGGAAAACCACTTCCCGGCACTGTGTTGGAAAAACTCGATAATATCCATCAACGACGTAGGAGTACGAGGGACTTGACTTGAACTGGACTTACGGTTGTACCCAATTGGTTCAGATCAATACTGCCAACCCATCGATAGCCTGGAGTGCTAACAGCCCATCCCGTAAGTCCGCTTTTTAATATCCTATGCTGAATCGTGCCTTCTTGAATCTCTGATTCTGTTCGCGAATCCTGTTAAGAGAACCCTGGGTTAGGTCTCCTTAGTAGTAGGGTGGGCACTGCCCACCTCCTTACGGTGGGCAGTGCCCACCCTACAATTGCTACGTCAGGGTACGGGTTAAACCTTTGAAAAAAGGCTACTCCAGTATCCAGGAGAAATCCCCGGTAAAATAGCAGGTATTACCTACGGTTCAAAACAGAACACTAAGAGAAAATGAAATTACCTCGTCTGCGTCAAATTTTACTCTCATCTTGCTTGGGGTTGTTACTCCTCGTGAGCGCTTGCGGTGAAGTCCAAGAACCTTCACGGTGGGATGGAACACAGCAACAAAGTACGGAAGTCAGCGCATCGGGTCAACCCGTCCCTGGCAGTTCCTTTAACCGCCTATTTCCCTCAAATAGTGGGGGATACAGTCTCGTCTATACCCAAGAAAAAGAGGGGTTTGCAGAGGCGAAATTGCAACAAGGGAGCCAAGATATGGCGATGTTATCCATTTCTGATACCGTCACCAATCCCAGTGCAGTACAGAAATTCCAGCAGAGTAATACCCAAGTGGGGGGATATCCTTCGTCTTCTTTGACGCCGAACGATACAGCGATTTTAGTGGGCGATCGCTTCCAAGTGAAAATCCAGTCGCGAAATCCCGCCTTTAGCGCCAGCGATCGCGAAGCGTGGTTGCAGCGATTTAATCTTAACGGACTCAAGCAACTGAAATAATATAAATTCCCCGTTCAAAGGGTAACCCATCGTGGATAGCGTAACTTGCACCCGCCAAAATTCCTATTCACCTATTCCCCAACACTAGGAGACATCTGTGAGCAAAACAATCGTACAGTTGGTGGACGAACTCCCCACCAATAACCTAACCATTCACTCCCTGCGAGCCCTCGATTTTGTCGTTCCGGGTCAGTGGACTAACTTAGTCGGGTTTGAAAACACCATTAAAAGCGTCACCGGAGTGACAGATCAAGCCGTAATCCAACAAATAGGCGATCGGGCCATCCAACTCTACAACGATAAATCCCAAGGCTATCAACGCGCCCTGTGGATCTACCAAACCGTCGATAGTTTTGGGGTCACCCTCGGCGCTGCCGCGATCGCCAACAAAGTCGGAGAAAAAATCGGCTTACTCAGCTTCCTTAACAAAATTACCCCCCGAGCCGACAAAGCGCAAACCATCGACCTCTCCCTGAAAGTCGTCGCCGAATTAATTGCCTTTTGCCAAATCAACGGCATCCCCGGGGACAGCATCGGCGATTTTGTCAAATCCCTCGGCAACTACAGCGGCGAATCCCTGATGCGGATGGCGGCCCTCGTCTGCTTCGATGGTCTGATTCCCCTAGGTCCCAACTTCGTCCTGAAAGCCCAATCGGTGATCGGCGGATTGAACCCCAGCGACTTGCAAGAAAATGCCATGTTTAAAAAACTCAGTACCATGATTCCTGGGGGAAATGCGGCGGGTCAACTGGGCTTTATTGGGGAAAGTTTCGCCTCCACCTCCGGTTGGATGAATAACTTCGTCGCCTCTCGCGGATTAACCCCCCAAAAAGTTGCCAACAACCTTCAGCAATTTATCGAAATATCCGATGATAAGTTGGACTATTTAGCGGCGTTCTTGGATATGTCCACCAATTACTATGAGCATACAGGGATTCAAACCCTAGCTCATCGGTTGATTGAAAGAGCCGTTGCCGAGATTTAATTGAGGAGAAACCATGTCACAAGACCAACCTAACTCAGAGGAAGCATCGAAGAATCCCCCGACTCCATCCCCTAAACCGTTCGAGAAAACCAAGGCATCTGCTGAACCCAAAGCCAAACCGCCAGGGAAGGCAGCTCAAGCCGGGGATGCCAAACCCGAAGGGGCGGCGGCGAAAAAGGTCAAGCCTCCGGCATTAGAAGATAAGCCCTTTGCCGAGTTCATCGAACAGGATTATATCCCGGCATTGAAAACGGCCCTCGCCCAAAAGGGGATTGATGACTTACAAATCACTTGGTCCAACCAAAAAGTTACCATGCCCGGTTTTACCTCCGAGGAAAGCTGGGCGCAGGTGAAGGGAGATTGGTTGGACGGAGAGCGTCACTTCCGGGTTTATTTCCCCACGGATGATATCAAAGGACCTAGAGCGTTTTCCTGCTTTGAGCGGGTGAGCCAACCGAGTACCTTAGAGCCATTTTTGATTGACGAACGCAAGATTGACCTCAATGGGTTGGTCTTTTACGTCGTGCAAAGACTGACGGCTCAAAAGTGGGTGACTCGCAATTAGTCCTCACAACTCGTTGAATCGATAGATGACGACTCCGGTAACGGGGTCGTTTTCTACGCTGACATAACCGGCGGAAACCATCTTGGTGAGGGCTTGTTCGACTTCGCTAAAGCTCCTGTTGGTGTCCATAACAGCTTGGGTAACCGAAAGGTGGCCCCCTCGGGCTTGGGCGGCTCTAACGAGGGCGATCATGAGTTGATCTTGGGTTTGCAGGTTTACGGTTTGGCTAATCGAATTTTGGGGAGCTAAGGGGACTCCCATTGGTGAAATTCCCAGTCTTTTTCTCATTTTGTCTTGGTATTTATCCACCATCCCCGGCATGATAAAGCCATCTACGATTTGACCCATCCAGAATAAGTTCCAGGTACAAAACCACAGGACTCCGGTGACGTATTTACCGTTATAAAACCGATGCAGGCCCCCCACTCCCAAAAAGCCCCCCATCCATAACAGGTAACTGACGCCGAGTCTGACAGATTTTTCTTGCTGCAAGCGGGACATTTGCTCCCCTAACTCCTCCACCGATGACAAGGCATTCTTCGGGGGGGTGAGGGCGGGTTTTGGGGGAACTACTGTTCTGTTTAAATCGGCCAAAACCTGGGTGACGGAACTATAGCGTCGAGAGAGGGGCTGTTGCAGCATTTTGTCGAGGACCTGCCGCAAGGAATCGCTGACGGGATTATTTACGAGGTAGTCTGGCCAGACCCAGGTCCCTTCTCGGGGGTCGAAGAGTTCAAATGGCTCGATTTGGGTCATCAAATGGATGCAGGTGATTCCTAGACTGTAGATATCACTGGCAAAGGTGGGTTTCCCGATCGCCTGTTCCGGGGCGGCATATCCAGCACTGCCGATGACAGTACCGCTTCTGCCTATACTGGTGCCGGTGACGGCTTTGGCGGAACCAAAGTCTACTAAGATGAGCTGTCCGTTACTGCGCCGCCGAATGATATTTTCGGGTTTGATATCCCGGTGGATGACTTGGCGATCGTGGACATATTGCAGGACGGGGAGTAAGTTATTTAACAGTTGGCGAATCTGGGAGTCGGTGAAAGGACCGCAGAGGGCCAGTTCGTCTGCCAGATGTTGCCCCTCGATGAATTCTTGGACTAAATATTGCCGTCCTTCCTGTTCAAAGGTTGCCAGCAAGTCGGGGATTTGGGGATGTTGTCCCAGTTGTTCGAGTTGGATGGCTTCTTGGCGAAAGAGTTGGGAGGCTTTGGGCGAAGAATTGCTCTTGATCTGGGCGTCGGGATGGAATTGTTTGATGACGCAACGGGGTTTGGAGGGTTTGTATTCGTCGATCGCCAGGAAGGTTCGGCCAAAACCACCCGCCGCGATCGCCTGGATGGCACGGTAGCGATCGCCCAACCTTAACCTAGCGCCACAATTGGCACAATATTGCGCCCCATCCTGGTTCTGGGGCTTCTGACACTGAGGATTGAGGCAGAAACTCATAAACAATAAGCGATAGTGATGCCTGTGCTTTCATGTTGGCACAACTCTCCCTCAAGATGCTTGTCCTGATGGGGGGAATCCTCACCCGTCCCGGATGCCCTCCTAAACCCCTTTCCCGGCGGTGGGGAGCCTCAAACAGCCCTCCCCTCAACCCCTTTCTGCTCCACTCTCGGCTTTTCCCTTGAGAATTTTTACCGCCAACTTTACAAAAATTGACGTGGTTTTGCAAATTTTAACGCTTTGGGCTGTTCCTAAAGTCTCATACCCTGGTAGACTGGATTTCGTAATCAGGCATCATTCATAAAAATGCCGAGCGCTCCGTATTAGAGAAGTCGCGCCTTTGGCGCAGCTTCTGAGTCGGTCTCCACCTCGCCTAAAGCAAATCAGCTATAACATCACCCTCACCTACACCTATGGTAGATTCCCTAAAGAAACCTGCATTTGAAGAAATCCGCCCAGGGGTTAAAGCTCCCGCCAAGGACACCATCCTGACGCCGCGCTTCTACACCACAGACTTTGATGAGATGGCGCGGATGGACATCTCCCCCAACGAAGACGAACTCCAAGCCATTCTCGAAGAGTTCCGCGCCGACTACAACCGGCACCACTTCGTTCGGGATGAAGAGTTCAACCAATCTTGGGATGGGATTGATGGCGAAACTCGTCAACTTTTCATCGAATTTCTGGAACGCTCTTGCACTGCCGAGTTTTCTGGGTTTCTTCTTTATAAGGAACTAGCACGCAAACTCAAAGGCAAAAATCCGGTTTTAGCCGAGTGCTTTTTGCTAATGTCTCGGGATGAAGCGCGTCATGCCGGATTCCTGAACAAGGCGATGAGTGACTTCAAGCTCTCCCTGGATTTGGGATTTTTGACCAAAAGTAAGAAATACACCTTTTTTAAGCCGAAATTCATCTTCTACGCGACCTATTTATCGGAAAAAATTGGGTATTGGCGCTATATCACGATTTATCGGCACTTGGAAGCGCATCCTGAACATCGGATTTATCCGATTTTCCGCTTCTTTGAGAACTGGTGTCAGGACGAAAACCGCCACGGCGATTTCTTTGATGCCTTGATGAAGGCCCAGCCTGATATCTTAAACGATTGGAAAGCAAAACTGTGGAGCCGGTTCTTTTTACTCTCGGTTTTTGCTACCATGTTTTTGAATGATATTCAGCGTTCCGGATTCTACTCGGTGCTTGGTCTCGATGCTCGTGAGTATGATATTCACGTCATCCGCAAGACTAATGAAACTGCGGGACGGGTTTTCCCGGTGATTTTGGATGTAGATCATCCAGAGTTCTTTGCCCGATTGGATACTTGCACGGGAAATAATGCTAAAATAGCAGAAATCGCAGGTTCTAACCAGCCTAAGATTGTGCAGTTTTTCCAGAAGCTACCCCTTTACATCTCAACTGTCTGGCAAATCGTGCGGCTTTATTTCTTGAAGCCTATTGATTTAACGTCAGAACAAGGGGTCGCTCACTAGATAGTTTTCCGGTTTCGCTCCTCTGTTGTTTCGTCCTTCGGCTCTGCTTTTTGCAGAGCCGTTTTTGTTGGTTAGATTAGGGCTGGCTGTGGGGATCTCTACTCCATGAAAGCAAGAGGTCTAAGGGGTGGATTCAGTCGTGAGGGGCCATGCAAAAGGACGATTGCGATCGGCCACAATCCGTTCAAAGGTCGCTAAATTCTCCGGGGAAAGTTCCTGCTGCCAACGCAGATCCAGCTTAATTTCAAAATTCATCTGCTCATAGTAGTTGCCGTGGATAGCTTGCACTTGTTGTTGCGCCTGTTGACCCCGATACTTCGCAATCATGGCATTGGTCCCGCGACTCCCGACAATGTGATGATGTTCATGCTTCCAATACTCCACCATCTCCGGCTTGACACTCCCACGTCTAAAGAGCGTGGGATTCTTTAAGAGTCCAGAATCTGAACCTTAAGGGCGTAGTCAATGCGCCTCTACTGACTTCACTCAGATTTAACCCAAGTGTTACCGCTACTTTTCAGCAGAATGTTGGCTGCCCCATTACAATCAGCATTGATATACCAATTATTTGCAGTCCGGTACAATCCCCTCTTAACCCGCTTGCCAGATTCTTGCCACCCTTCGGGTTTTTCACCAAATGTAGGTAGCTCATCAGAGTCTAGA
>NZ_JAFLQW010000527.1 GCF_017313335.1 Phormidium pseudopriestleyi FRX01
ACATGACCTGCTTTAATTTCTAGAATTCGCATATCCAACAATGCTATGCGGCTATCAATGTAGGTATCAATGGGTTCTGGTAGCGGCAATTTTCCATTGGCTACTTTGATTGCTATTTCCCAGATACTTGCAACGGAAAACCACAATTCATTGCTCTCATCAGCCATCAGAGTGATTGCTTGCTCGTTTAACCGTTCAGGTTGGGCAAACCACCATAACCAGCACTGGGTATCCAATAAAAGTTTCACCCTTCATCTCCCTCGAATGCTGCCAAAATCTCTGGTGGCAAAGGTTCATTAAAGTCCTCTGGGACAATAAATTTCCCTCGATCTTGCCCTAAACTTGCTCGCCGATTGGATAAGGGACGAATCGAAATCAACTTAGCGATCGCCACCCCTTGATTCAAAATAATAATTTCTTCTCCAAGTTCTACATGAGATAATAACTCAGATAGATTTTTTTTGAAGTCGTTGGGTAAGTTTTCAATCTGAAGTGTAGCCATTGCCGCCTCGCGATCGCTTTAGTTCTTACCTAACCAGTTTAACCTAACTTGGCGATGATGGTGTAGAGATAGCGGTTCGGTGGACTCATGAAGTACAGATATTTATCTGATTTTATCATGGGTCAGGCCGTAAGCTGCGATCGGCTTTTTATCCCCAGTCCAGAAACCGGGTTTTTTTCCCTTTGAATCTCCACCCAAATTGGGCGTAAAAACCGGGTTTCTCGCCCAATGCTAGACCCCAAGAAAGAGATAATTACTAAATTTACAGCGATTTTTTTGGCATTTAAGGAATTTTAGCCTCATTAAAAATCTGGGTGGGAGTGAATTCTAATCCGGGCAATAATTCATCGGTAATGACTTCATCTTCCCGTTTGGTTTGAGGGGGAGAATCGGGATAGAAAATTGTTATAGTTTTGACTTTAGCATCGACAACCCAAACGCGAGAGACTCCGGCATTTAAGTAATCGATCGCCTTGCCACTGATTTCGCCAAAACTTTGGTCCGGGGAAATAATTTCAATGGCTAATTCTGGAGGAACGGGACAAGGTTCATCCAGGATGCGATCGCGAGACAGGCGATCGGCGGAGATATACAGCAAATCCGGGATGGGTACCCAGTCTTTGCCCTTCCGTTTGAGTGCGATCGCCCACTCAATTCCTACCTCACCTCGGTCCTGATTCCATTGCGTTAGCAGGAAACACAGAGCACCAGTTAAGCTGGAATGAAATCGTTTCGGTAACATTTTGGGTTTAGCTTCTCCATCGACCAGTTCGTAGGTAATATCCCCTTCGGGTAAAGCGAAAAATTCTTCTAGGGTCAGTTTTGCTTTGACTTCCACGTTACCTCCTGGGATGTTAATCTCTGTTCACTGTAACATTTTTACTCGGGGTTGTCCAAGTTATGGGAATTAGGATGAACAAGATCTCTCTGGGTATCTGTAACCCCTGGGATTAAATTTTGTCAAGGGCCGTCCTCGACTGTTAATTCAAAAATGATTTTAAAAACTGATTGACAAAATTCTCGGGAAACCTGATCATGTAAAAATGTCGAGTAAAACTGATAATTCCATAGATTTGGGGACCCCCATTAATGAGTACACAATCTCTCCATAAAATAACCGATTACACGGACTTCTCCAGGATCCGTTCGATGAGGTGGGAAGACATATATCAGCGCCTCGAAAGTCCTCTCGTTTTTCCCAAGAGCGTAGATTTACATTTAATCCGTCATGCTCAAACGGAAACCAATGCTAAAAAACTGATTACAGGCTCTCTGAATGTTGAACTGACAAAGCAAGGTGAAGAGCAGGCTAAAAGTCTGGGGTTAAAGCTTGACCCCCACTACCAAATAGGCTTTTGCTCTCATTTACACCGTTCGCAAAGGACTCTTGATTTAGCAGTGGAACAGGGTCAAGTTAGGGTGGATAAAATTTTTAAGGATCCTAGACTAAATGAGCGTAAACTTGGGGTATTGGAAGGCCAGAAATTCCACTGGATTCCCGAATATGACGCTGGAGATCTGAATTATGCGCCTGAAAATGGAGAAAGTTATCGAGAAGTTAGTAGACGAATTCTTGCTTTTTTAATTGATCTAGCGGATCAAGTTTTAAATCAACGGGTTAATAAAATCCTGATCAGTGGACACATGGGGCCGATGAGAATCATGGTGGGTATCCTAGAAAATAGAGAAGATGCCTCTAATGTCATGGGATTGTCTTTTCCAAATGCTGAAGTGTTAAAATTTAGCTGGAGCGAGTTGAATCTCCCCCCTTTTCTACAAGATAGTCACTAAATAAAGGTAGTTCATGAATCGAGTTGAAGATCCCGAATATCCCTATCAACGGCAATGGAGGATAACCTCAGTAGATATTGATCGATATCAGACACTCCAGGAAAATTGGTCGGCATCAAAAAACTTAATTATTAAAATCAGAGAGGCCCTGTCTAGGACAGAGCTTCATCCAGATGTTTACACCGTTGCCGCAGCAGGCTCTATCGGAAGAATGGAAGCATCTCCCGACGTTTCTGATGCTGACCTGATTATCGTGTTATCCGACAATGTGGAAGATTTAGGCTCAGAGGAAGCGACGAAGGCTTATGATTCGGTCTGGAATGCTCTGGCTGAACTTAAAATTCAAAAACCCAAACCAACAGGAGTTTTTGCCGGGGCTACGACTAAAAAGAAGCTTTTAGTCTCTGTAGGAGATGCCGAGGAAAATTATGGAGATTTTGGAAAACGCCTGTTGTTGCTTTTGGAAACACAGCCGATTTATCACAATCACAATTATAGCGACTTAATCGGAATCATTGTAGATAAGTATGCAGAAGAGTATGTAAAAGTCGATTCTAAAAAAGAATGGACTTTTCTTTTAAATGACCTCATTCGATACTTTAGGGCGATCGCTGTTAACTACCAATGGAGTTTTGGTAAGGAAGCAGAGAAGTGGCCGCTTCGGAATGTTAAACTTCGCCACAGTCGAATCGTCATGTACAGTGGTCTTCTATTTTTACTCGGGCAAGCGAGTACCGAACGTCACGATAAAGTGTCCTGGTTAAAGGAACGATTAAAAATGACGCCACTAGAACGATTGGCCTGGGTTTATGAAGAAAATCGAGAATGGAATTTTCATCGAATTGCTGGAAGTTATGATGTGTTTCTGTCTCTCCTCAATAAGAAAGAAGTGCGTCAGAATCTCAATGTAGATCCCGTCGAGCAACAAGATGATAATTCGTACAAAGAACGGTATAAAATACCTGAATTTGCCTTATTAAAATCCAACTCTGATGGCTTGATTGCCGAGCTTTTACGTTTTATCCTCGCCCGACGGGGAGTTTGGACTGAGCGGTTTTTTGAATATCTCATCTTCTAAGCCCTGGTGAGTCCTTTTAACTGGGGAACTGGATAACCGTTACAGGACTTACGCATTTAGGGTTGAATGTTAAAGATGGCGGAAGTCCTGATTCCTTGAAAATTGCCCAAAAATTAGGGGCAGGCAATTGGCCCACCCCATCCCACAATTTCTGTGGTTTACTAACCCGTTTGGGTTAGTTTTATTCAGGATTAACTCAGGAATTTACCGAAGTCAAATTTGGAGAATTACATTACTCCGATCGCACTGATTAAAACCTGGACATTTTGACCGATCGCCGTCATTACCTGATGAGTCACCGGCAAACTATCTACTACCATTCCGGCAGATAATAACATCAGATAGAGAATCGAGTATTTAAACAGCGATCGCGCTTTGTCTCGGTCTGTGGGGGCTTGCAACAATTCCCAGGCTTTCTTGGCAAAAATTGCTCCTAAAAACACCGCCAAAGCTGCATAGACCATTCCACTGGTATGCAAGGGATAAGTCAGCGCCAAGGTTAAGGGCAAAAGCAATAAAGTATAATACCAGATTTGACGGGCAGTTTCTTCATCTCCCTTAATCACCGGCAACATCGGGACATTGACAGCGGCATAGTCATCGCGAATCATCATGGCTAATGCCCAGAAGTGGGGCGGTGTCCACAGAAAAATGATAGCGAACATCACCCAAGGTGCCCAACTGAGTTCTCCCGTAACTGCGGCCCAACCAACTAACGGAGGAATTGCCCCAGCAGCGCCTCCAATGACGATATTTTGGGTACTGTGACGCTTGAGGAGATGGGTATAGATGGCGACGTAAAATACTATCCCTGACATAGCCAAAAGTGCGGCGAGTAAATTCGCAAACACCGTCAGCAGGGTAAACGAAGTCACCGCTAGGGCGATCGCAAAAATCAGCGCATCCCGAGGTTGCACCCGGCCCGAAGGTAAGGGGCGATGACGAGTGCGTTCCATGATGTAATCGATATCGCGATCGTACAAACAGTTAATCGTATTCGCTGAGGCGGCAGCTAAAGCCCCTCCCGCCATTGTCACTAAAACTAACAGCGGATCAACTTCTCCATTGGCCGCTACCCAGAGTCCGGATGCCGTGGTAATCAGCAACAACAGAATAATTCGAGGTTTGGTTAACTGGTAGTAACTTTTTAGCACTTGCAACAGAGTTTCATGATGCCGTTGTGTACCAGTTGCGATGATTTCTTGCATGATAAATGTTTTGTTTCCTTTTAGCAGTCAAGAGGCTGGGCCATTGCATCGAAATACAGTTGACGATGGAAATTTCAAACCCGAACGCTTCCGGCGCGATCGCGCAGCGCTAATACGGTAAACGCCACCAGGGTTCCGAGTAAGGCTGCACCTGTGGCTTGGTGAGACACCGTAAGCAGTTCCACTTGCAGATGTTCGTAAAAGGTAGCAATCCCTAATCCAATTTGCAAGAGTAACAAAAGACCGGCCCACCTTGCGAGTTGTCGTAATTTAGGATGCAATGCCGGAGTTCGCAATGCCAAGACCACTAAGGCGAGAATCGTCACGGTTGGGGGAACAACGCCTAGAAGGTGACTGTTCATCACTGTGCATAGCTGATTGTAGCCGAAACATTGGTGAAGCGCCCATTGGGAACCGACTAATCCCCCGAGTAAACTTTGGACGTAAACAAAAATTGCTCCAAACAGCCCAATCCAGGGGAGTTTACCCACATTGCCAGTCCCTTGATAGGGTAACAGTGCCATGCCAATGATTAACAGGGTGGTGAAAAATAA
>NZ_JAFLQW010000030.1 GCF_017313335.1 Phormidium pseudopriestleyi FRX01
AGTCTGGTAAACATTAGGCTTTAAAAGCCCACGCTGTACTGTACTCAGTCAGCGTTGGGTAGTTTACTTGTGTCGATCGCCTCTACGCTATGAATTCTACGCAAGTTAGGGAAGGAGAAAATAAAGACCTGTGGCGGAAGAATGAGCCGATGCTGATGATTCACCTTTCATCTTTCGTCCTTGTGGTGCTTTGGTTTCAAAGAATGCTTTTCGGTGACGCAGTTTGGTTTAAGCTCCCGTTTTGGCTTGGCACAGTTCTCGGGTCAAAGATAGGTTTTTTTCTAGCAACTTTATGGGTCTCCCAATCAACGATTTAAGCTATCCATCAAGGGATAGCCACTGCGGTACTTTCAAGATTTAGGCAATTTTTGCATTTTTTCAGGTAACCCATTATTATAGCTTGGTTCGTTTTTAGCGTCAAGGAGTGGTCTAGTTTTAGGGGGGGATCGCTGATTTCGTGAGCGATAATAGCTCGGCCCTTGGTTTGTGGGGGTGTGATGTTCACAGTCAACTCATCAGGGTGAGTCGAAAGAGGCGACAGGCATTTTCTGTAGTTTGGGCAGCTAAGGTTTCTAAGGAAACCCCGCGCAGGGTCGCCACTTGTTCCGCCACGTAGCGAACGTAGGCGGGTTCATTGCGTTTACCGCGTTTGGGAACCGGGGCCAAAAACGGGCAGTCAGTTTCGACCAGGAGGCGATCGCTGGGAACCAGACGAGCGGACTCTTGAATGCTTTGGGCATTCTTGAAGGTGACAATCCCGCTAAAGCTAATATAAAAGCCTAAGTCTAGGAACCATTGGGTCTCTTCGGGAGTTCCGCCCCAACAATGCATGACCCCGGGAACGGGACCGCGATCGCCCCAGAAACTCTGCAATAGTTCAGCCATCTCCTTTGCCGCATCCCGACAATGGATGATCACTGCCTTATTCAGCCGTTGGGCTATTTCTAGCTGGGCTACAAAGGCGGATTGTTGCTGCTGTTGATTTTCGGCCTTATAAAAGTCTAGCCCAGTTTCTCCAATGGCGACCACTCGCGCCTCGGATGCGGCTAATTCTTCAATGCGATCGCCAAGGTGGGAGGACCATTGATGGGCCTCCAAAGGATGCAAGCCCACGGCGAAGGAAATTTCCCCAAACCGATTGGCGAGGCCTTGAATGCTGCCAAATTCTTCAGGCGTGACGCAGGAATGCACAAGATGCACGACCCCGGCTTCATGCCAACGTTCGCGGACCGCCTCTAAATCGCAGTCAAACCGCTCAAAATTAATGTGAACGTGGGTATCTATCAATTGCATCGGAATCGACGCGCTCTTTGGGATGGAAAGATTTACCCGATAAAAGCCGCGAGGTTTCGCGTCTTTCTCAAGGGAGTTAACGATTGAAAAATCAGCAGGGGGAATGGGGTTGGACTAAGGCTTTGAGGGCTTTATAGTCCAACCAACCAAGGACGCCCTCGGTTTCCCGATGTCGTCCATGACCTCAACCCTGCGTTGTGGGTCATCCCTACGAAGCAGCCGATTGCGCCAACTCGTGTTGTTTAACAACTCTGGCTAAATTGGATTTTTTGCGAGCGGCGTTGTTGGCATGAATAACGCCGCATTTTACGGCTTTGTCGATCTTGCTGTAAGCGGCATTGAGCCGATTATGGATCTCTTCTTTCAACTCGGGTGTTGGATTGCTGCCGTATTGCTCGGCAGAGGTTACACATTTCTTGATCAGGGTTTTCACCGCTGATTTATAAGATTTGTTACGCAAGCGATTGCGTTCGGCGATTTGGACGCGCTTGATAGCAGACTTGATGTTAGCCACAGTCGATTAGCCCAGAACTCAATACGGGAACAATTTTGACGATTCTCAACCCTGAAGGAGCGGAGATTCTTGGGCTGAATGTGGCCTCCACTGAGAGAGCCAGTTTCGGGCTTACACATTCAGGTCTAGCCAGAACGGATGTTTTCACATCGTCCATTTAAAGGCTAGTCCCCAAGCTTGACTTCGCGTGCGCCCCACGCTAGTTGATTCTTTCTGTCCTGACCGCCCAGTCTCCAAGTTTTTTACGGATGGTGACGGTTCGGCTTTCCAAGTGGCGGAATAGGACGTTAATCCGGTTTTTTCCCGCCTTGGCTGGTCAGCGACCCAATAGATTTTAACACAGAAAGGAATTTTAACACATATTAAGGAAGTTAAGGCGCAAGAGTTAGGCTCATCCTTGAAGAACGAGAGTTTCGGTGCGTCATGTTTTTGAGAAAACACTATACCATCGAATCAGGGGAAAAATGCATTTCCGTTGAAGAAAATCCAGGTTAAGCTAGAGAAGACGGGGACGGGTAAGCCAAAGCAAAAGCATCGGTAGTCACGGTTGATGTGGCGAGCGACCCGTTCTCCTCAAGGGCAATACCTGTCGATTATCTCCTAACTCCATGCTGCGAATTATTACACAGCGGGCTGAGGCACAAGCTGAACTCCGGCGCATCTGCGATCGCACCCACGACGACCAAGTTGTCCATAAAGAGGCAACGGTTCGAGAAGTGCTCCAAGCGGTTAAACGCCAAGGCGATCGCGCGCTCTTGCATTATACGGCTGAGTTTGACGGGCAATTATTAAAGCCCGAAGACCTGCGCGTGAGCGGATCCGAATTGGATGCCGCCTATCAGCAGGTGTCAAAAGAACTCTTAGACGCCATTTGCTTGGCCAAGCAGAACATTGAAGCGTTCCATCGTCAGCGCGTCCCCAAATCTTGGGTTCAATTTGGGGAAGATGAAGTGGTGCTGGGTAAACGTTATACCCCGGTAGATCGAGCGGGGCTTTACGTTCCGGGGGGGCGGGCCGCCTACCCCAGTACCGTGCTAATGAATGCAATTCCGGCTCTGGTGGCTGGAGTCCCCCGGATTGTGATCTGCACCCCTCCGGGACCCGAAAAAACCATGAACCCAGCGGTCCTGGTGGCGGCCCAGGAAGCGGGAATCCAGGAAATTTATCGGGTGGGGGGCGCTCAGGCGATCGCCGCCTTAGCTTATGGTACGGAAACCATCCCCAAAGTGGATGTGATTACCGGCCCGGGTAACATTTATGTAACCTTGGCGAAAAAGCAGGTTTTTGGGACCGTGGGCATTGACTCCTTAGCCGGTCCCTCGGAAGTCCTGATTATTGCAGATTCCCAAGGCAATCCGGCTCATATCGCGACGGATTTACTGGCGCAAGCTGAACATGACCCCCTCGCCGCCGCGATTCTGATTACCACCGATGCTCAGATTGCTCGCAAGGTCGTCGCTGAAGTCGAGGACCAACTGATTGATCACCCACGCCGGACCCTCACCGAAAAGGCGATCGCCCATTACGGTGTCGTCATTGTGGTTGATTCCCTGCAAATTGCCGCCGAACTCTCCAATGAATTTGCCCCAGAACACCTAGAACTCGAAGTCAGTGACCCTTGGGATTTACTGGAGTTGATTCGTCATGCTGGTGCCATCTTCCTCGGGAACTCCACCCCTGAAGCGGTCGGCGATTACCTCGCAGGCCCTAACCATACCCTTCCCACTTCGGGATCGGCTCGTTATGCCTCAGCTTTGGGGGTGGAAACCTTTATGAAACACTCCAGTTTGATTCAATATTCTCCCAAGGCACTCCAAAAAGTCGCCGGTGCGATTGATGTGCTCACCAAAGCTGAAGGTTTACCATCTCATGGGGATTCGGTCCGCAAGCGCATCAAAGATGGCCCCTAACTTTTGTCGTCGATGGTTTTCACCGGAACACCCAGGGCGATCGCCTCTGGACAAAGAGGACCATCGACTTCTATATCCTTTTTCTATAATCCTTTAGATAATTTTCTGCCGACTGTGACAGGTCGGCTTTTTTATGGGATGAACTGCCTGGGGTTCGGGCGATCGCGTCATCGCGCAACCCATCCCAGATGACCTCAGCTATTTAAAAAAAAATTCCAATTGTTTCTCCCTAAGCATTCCCACTCTAATGCCGCTAAACTAAGCGTTGAGGCGATTTTCTCGGCTGAAATATTTTTCCATTAGGATTGAAGCCGGTTGCCCAAACTTGAAGGTTGCCAATAGTGAATTAGGAGATCGGCATTGTGATTAGTACCATTCTTGTAGCACTTGATGGTTCGGATTTATCAGAGCAAGTCATTGCGACCTTGCATAACCTGAAGCTCGAAACCATGACTCAAATCATTCTGGCTCATGTGATATCCAAAGAGACATCGGATTTGGATGTGTTGGCGGATAGACCCCAAGTCGAGACAGAAGATATCCCGTATCGGGCTATTGAAAAAAAACTTCAATCCTATCAAGAAAAAATTCCTTGTCAAACGGAACTCGAAATTGTCACTGGAGATCCGTCCGAAGAAATTGTCCGCTTGGCTAATATTTATCAGGCTGATTTAATTTTAATTGGCAGCCGAGGCTTAACGGGAATGAAGCGAATTTTACAGGGTTCCGTGAGTTCCCAAGTGGTAACGGATGCTTCTTGTTCTGTTCTGGTTGTTAAGCCAGTCTTACCAACTAAGGGAAAATAAGAAACCGGATTTCTGGCCCAGAAACCCGGTTTCTGGGATGACTGAAAGGAGGTTTTACGGGGAAACGGCTTTAGTCTGAGCGACAAACTCTCGCAGACGCAGCAAATTCATCGTATGGCTTAAATTCAGCGGGAGTAAAGAGACCCCTTCTAGGCGGGACTGTACCCAACCCTCCCCCCAGTACCATTCGTGGAATCCATCAATGCTGCCACTCAATAACAGTCGCAGACAATTTGGGTCAGCACGTTCTACTTCATGTCGAATCGCCAAGGGACCGAGAGAAATGGTAAAGGTGACACCGGAATGCAACTCTTCCGGCAGGGGTGTAGAGAAGCGTTGAGTCCATAGCCATTGTTGGAGGCGATCGCGACGCAGGAGACTGTCGCGAATCACTGTTTCTGGTGCGTCCACTTCGATTCTCAGATGAGCTTGTTGAAAACTGCCTAACATAGTTGAGGTTGAGTGCCTGTGGTGGTTTTCCCTTTTAGTATGGCAGACCACCTGATGTCGGTTGTCAATTGTCGGTTGTCATTTGTTATTTGTCATTTGTTAGTTGTCCTCGTGACGAGAGTTTCTCCCCCATTTCCCCCATTTCCCCCTAAGTCCTGCCCCCATTTCCCCCATCCACCCCATCCTCCCATCTTCCCTTTTACAATAAAGTTGAGATGACTTGTTAAGAATTGTAAGGTTTTGGCATGGTAGATCAACTGATTAGAGCAACAGCAGCCGATGGAGGGATTAGAGCAGTTGGGGTGATTACGACGCGGTTGACGGAAGAGGCGCGTCAGCGGCATAGTCTCTCTTATGTGGCAACGGCGGCCCTAGGACGTACCCTGTCATCGGGATTACTCCTCGCCTCTAGCATGAAGCGCCCGGGGTCCCGAGTGAATCTTCGGGTTAAAGGTAATGGACCATTAGGCGGCATTCTGGTGGATGCGGGATTAGATGGAACCGTGCGCGGATATGTGGAGAATCCCGAGATAGAATTGCCGCCGAATGCGCTCGGAAAACTGGATGTGGGAGGTGCCGTTGGGAATGATGGATATCTCTACATCGTCCGAGATGTGGGATATGGTTACCCTTATTCGAGTACCGTGGAACTGGTTTCTGGTGAAATCGGGGATGATATTGCTCATTATCTGGTGACTTCAGAACAGACGCCTTCGGCCCTGGTGGTGGGGGTATTTGTAGAGGCGGCAGGGGTCCAAGCGTCCGGAGGAATTTTGTTGCAGGTGATGCCAAAAGCGGCAACCGATGATGAACTCGTGGCGCTGTTGGAATCGCGGGTTGCCAGTTTGTCTGGATTTACACCCTTATTACAAGCGGGTAAATCCCTGCCTGATATTTTCGAGCAACTGCTGGGAGATATGGGGTTGAATATTTTACCTGAGAGACAACTGGTGCGCTTCGACTGCGGATGCTCTCATCAACGGATGTTAGGGGCGTTGAAGTTGCTGGGGGAAGAAGAACTTCTGGACATGATCGAGAAAGACGATGGTGCTGAGGCGATTTGTCACTTCTGTGGGGAAGTTTACACTGCCAATCGCGATCAACTCACGGAACTGATTGGGACTTTGCAGGCGGAGTCTTGATGGGGGCGATCGCTATACCGGAACTCCTGTCCCCATCCATCAAACTCATCCCGAGTATGGGGGTCCAGTAACGGTTAAAAACCGGGTTTCTAGTCCAGATTTGCTACTCATGGGTATAAATTCTGTACAGAAACCCGGTTTCTAACCTCTGTTCTATCCTCTAGGGAGTGCAGTCCTAGGTAGAGGTTTTTTGGAAGGTGGGGATCGCAATCGAAATAACATGAGAAGATAAGAAGCAACGAATCAATCGGTTTGACTACTCAACGGTAGAATTAATTGTCCTTCCTTGTCGGATGCGCTAACTCTCCAAACCTGGAATAAGCTGTTTTCCAGGATTCGATCTACTGCGTTAAGGTATCTGGGTGCGGGTACTCTACAGATTGTCAAGGACAAGAAGGATAGAGAAAACCGGAAAGACGGGGGGTGCAGATGTAGATCCGCCTAGAAGGAAAAGGTAGATAAGCGAACGGCGTTGCGAAAAAAAGCTCTAGCACTCTTAACCTAAACAATTCTTGGTGCTAGATTGAGGAAAATATAACCGGCTCTTATCGAACCTAAAACTTAGGTTTTGGAACTGTGACCGAATCGTAAAACCTGTCTTTCTAAAACAGCCAAGCAAGACTGACGCAAGAGTGTTTTCGGGTGGGCTATGACTAAAGATCGCAAATTTCCAGAGCAGTGGCCTAACGCCCAGCCGTCGGAGTCGGGACAACCAGACTCGTCGGCGAAAATGCCTGCATCGTCCCTGTCTGGGTTCCGGGGGAGTGCTGCTGGGGCGGGTTCTCGGCAGGGTTCCTATCTGCACCTGCCGCCTTCAAACTCCGATGTATCCTCCGGACGAGAAGCAACCGATCGCACAGGGTCTCGGAACCCGAAGCGCTTCGGTCAGAGTACGAGGGCTGAACAAGAGTCACGTCAACGCTATCGAGACCGGGGGTCCTCCGATCACCCTCTGCATGGTTGGCTGAAATGGCTGACAAATTGGCAACTCTGGGCGCTGATCACGTTTTTGTTGACGGGAGGACTGGGGGGAACAGCGTTACTGATGTTATTGCGCCTTCCCGAGACGCCCACTTGTGGAGAGAGTGCCTGGACTTCGGGTTCGGAACATTTGTACTGTGCTCAACAAGCGGCAAGCGAGAAAACAGTAGACGGGTTGTTGCGGGCGATCGCTGAGGTGAATCAACTTCCCTCAGACCACCCCCTACGTCCGGAAATCAATCGTCAGATTGAAAAATGGGCAGGACAACTGCTGGATTTGGCTGAGAAAATATTTAATGAAGGCAAGCTCACTGAAGCGATCACCTCCGCCCGTCAGATTCCCAGCAATACGACTGCTGCCGGTTTAGTCCAAGAACGCATTACTCGTTGGCAGTCCATCTGGAATGAGGCGGAAAAACTTTATAAAAATGCTGAGTCAGAGTTGGAAAAGGAAAACTGGAACCAAGCTCTGGGCTATATGCGACAACTGTTGTCCGTGGAAAATACTTACTGGGAAACGGTTCGCTATGATGGCCTCAATCAACTGATTCGGGTTACTCAGCAAGAAGGTCAAACCTTGGAGAAAGCCCGCAGTTTAGCGGAACAAGGAGAACTCAAAAATATCACTGAAGCGATCGCCCTGGTCGATAAGATTGAACCCCAGAGCAAGTTATATAAAAAATCTCGGTCTTTAGCGACTGACTTTGCCAAGCAAATCCTAGCATTAGCCCGCAAAAATGGGGAGGACCAGAAGTGGGAAGATGCGATTTACATGGCTCGTCAAGTTCCGGGTAACAGTTCGGTTAAAAAAGAGGCGGAGGATTTCATCGAACTGACTCGGGCGAGATCTATTGCGACTCGGGTAACGGTGCGCTCTTTGGAAGATGCGATCGCCAAAGCCCAAGTGATTGGCCCCGATCGCCCCCTACACCTGGAAGCCAAACGTTTAATCTCTCAGTGGCAGGATAGTATCAAAGATGTGGCCTACCTAGAACAGGCACGGAATATGGCGATGTCGGGGAATGTTAACAATTTGCGCTCGGCGATCGCTCAAGCTCAACTGGTTAGTCGCACCAATCTGGTCTGGGATCGAGCCCAGGAGGAAATTAACGAGTGGCAAAGTCGGATTGAGGAGACCGAAGACCGGCCCTATCTGCGACAGGCTGAACAACTTGCCAGTTACCGCGATCGCGCTTCGTTGCAAGCGGCAATTGATACGGCCCGAAATGTGGGTTCAGGTCGGGCATTGTATTCTGAGGCTCAGGACAAAATTCAGGGATGGAATCAGGAAATTCAACGACTTGAAGACCAGCCTATCTTAGACCGCGCCTGGAATTTGGCTCAATGGGGAAATTTGAATGGGGCGATCGCCACAGCCCAAGGAATTCGTCCCGGTCGGTTGCTTTACACTGACGCCCAGGCTGCGATTCAAACTTGGCAGCAGGAAGGTCGCGATCGCCAACTCCTAGACAGCGCCTATCAGCTTGGAGATATTTCTCAAAGTCCCGAACGGTTGATGCAGGCGATGGATTTGGCGAATCAAGTCTCTTCTAAGTCAAATTTGCGCTTTAGCGCGGATGCGGCGATTCAAGACTGGAGTCAAAGGATTTTGGCCCTGGCCCAACAACGCTCTTTGGAGAATCTTCCTCAAGCGATCGAACTGGCTCGGATGATTCCATTTTATTCCAATCTGTATAATCAGGCAATGCGAGAAGTTGAGGCATGGGAAACTATTCTGAATCCGCCTCCGGTGCGAGTCCGGGAAACCAGTCCGGCGGCGATCGACCGCAGTCCTACTCCCACGCCCTTCCCCCAAGAAACCCCGACAGAATCGGTCAATCCGCCCGTCTCCCCCTCGGAACCCCCACCAACCCCAACTGACTTCCCGGCCACTGCTGCGCCGACTATGCCCATCGATCCCATCGAAGGCGTAGGAAGGGATTCTCAGAATCCGCCTCCGATTGAACGGATTGAGTAATTAATCCATTAGGCTGGAGCCACTGCCGGTCCTCTCCCCAAGATCTAGGGGAGAGGATTGAATTAGGCTATTGGTACAAACTCTAAACTTGCCAGGATTCTGGGGTTTTCTCTTCAATTTTAAGCCTGAAGATGGTTTGGAGACCAAACCCCTACATGAAAAAACTATTTTTCGTCATTAAATTTACCACCTTGACAGGGCTACTCTTTTTATCCTGAAAATTTGGCTGTCGCTTCCGGGGCTTTAAAAATTCTTAACAAGAAAACTGAGAGCTAAACTAACAAAATAGGGTATAATGGTAAGATTATAGCAGCAAATTCCCGGCTAAAATTTCACCTTAAAATCATAATGCAGCAGGTTGAATAAGTTAGAAAGCCTGTAGGTTTTGCGGTATAAAAATTAGGGGTGCTTCCGGTGGTGAGACAGGGAGAGAAATCTAGTCCAGATCAGGGGGATATCGCTGATGTTGCAGCAGTGGGATAATTACGGTAAGGGGCTTTTACACGGAAGATTGCCCCTCGGTTATCTGCGCGAATGAAATTCACCCAGGATAGAAGAACAGATTTGGCGGGAAGAAGGTAAGCGGATGGAGCAGTTTTGAGCAGAGGTGGCGACGGCAGTCCTCTCCCAGAAGAGTTCAGGGAGAGCAGACGGCAACCGTCCGCGCGATCGCCATTCCGGTTGAGAGGAATGGAGTCAGCCTAAATCTATCGCCATTTTGAGGCACAACCGCTACTCTAGAATAATCAAGCACCACTGTGGACTATTCCTGCCCATCGACATCGGTCAGTCTTAATCGGCGCTGTTGGTGCTTGTTTCAATTAGAGAGAGGGGAGTTTATGTTAGCCCGGAACAGAACAGTTTATGCACAATTATCCTAAGTAGCATTCCAATGGTAAACCATGCCCGCTGTGAATGTAGTCGCAACTCAAAACACCCTAAATATTAATGCATCGTCTGATGAGAAAATTCACGTCCGAGAGGAATTTCCTAAAGCGGTTCTTCGTGAAAATTAGCCAGAGTTTCAAGACATTTATTTCAGTGTACTTCCAGTCAACCGGGAAGCAGAAAATGTCAAAAGCCAAGCGGTTATTGATTTTGTTTTTGGCATTTTTCATCTTGCCGGTAACCTTCGGACTGTTTTCGGGTCAGGCAAATAGCCAAATGCCGGAACCCAGATATTACAGCCAAAACATACCCGTTACCACACCGGATGAGCTGGAAGATGAAAACGGTGACACTGACAACAGCGAGGAGAGTGAGGAAGACGACGACAGCGATTCCCTGCAAAAGTTTGATGAAGTGGTGAAAGATGCTGAAAAACTCCCAGGACTCTTTACCCTTTACCACAATAACAAAACAGGCAAAGTTTACCTGGAAATTCAGCCGGAACAACTCGACACAAACTTCTTATGCGTGATGACGTTAGCATCCGGAATTGGAGAAGGGGGATTATTCCGAGGGATGCCTCTCCAGGATTTTCTCTTTTTCTTTAAACGGGTGAATAAAAACATCCATTTTGGGGTGAGGAATGTTTATTTCCGTGCGCGTCCTGGAGACCCCATCGAGCGATCGCTCAACCGATCCTTTAGTGATTCTGTTCTAGCTTCTTTACCCATCGAAAGCATTCATCCCGAACGGGAAAGCCTGCTGATTGACCTCAATAAATTCCTGATTGAGCGCCAGGATATTACTGGGTTAACTTCACTTTTACCCTGGTTATTAGGAACAGCTTATGTTCGAGATAGCGATAAATCCTATTTTGGGCGAGTTCAAACCTTCCCCGCCAATGTAGAAATTGAGTCCGTTTATGGGTTCACTGGGGGGGAAGGTTTATTCTCTAATGTCCAGAGTTTGCCCGATAGTCGGGGGTTTTCCCTGAACGTGAATTATAGCTTCTCCGCACTGCCGGTTAACAATGGCTTTCGTTCCCGATTAGCGGATAACCGAGTGGGCTATTTTATCACCGCCTATCAAGATTTGTCCGACGATCGCAGTAAAGAACCATTCCAGCGTTATATTAACCGCTGGCATTTGGAAAAAGAAAACCCCGATGCCCCACTTTCTCCCCCGAAACAGCCGATTGTTTTCTGGATCGAAAATAACGTTCCTGTAGAATATCGGGATGCTCTTCGCGAAGGCATAGAAGTGTGGAATCAGGCATTTGAAAAAGCTGGGTTTATTAATGCGATCGAAGCTCGACAGATGCCCGATAATGCAGCTTGGGATCCGTCAGATGTGCGCTACAACACCATTCGCTGGTCCAGTTCCTTTGAATCCTGGTTTGCCGGAGTCGGTCCCTCTCGCGTCAACCCCCTCACCGGGGAAATTTTAGATGCGGATATTCTTATTGATGGGAATATCGTGCGAAGTATCAAAAATGAATATCGCACCCTGGTTCAACAAGAACCCAATGCCTCAGAAATGACCTTCTTGGGCAAAATGTTACAGGGGACTCCCTGCTTCCCCGGGATGAGTGGCAACCCCGGTATGGGTAACACGGAAGCGATGACAGGGAATTCTGGTGTCCCGGTACAGCAACCGCCCCAAGTGCACAGCTTCGTCCGCAAGATGATGGAAAGATACGACCTTTGCTATGGCATGGAAGCGCCACAACAGTTGGCGATCGGGGCAATGGGTTTATCCATGCTTCATAATGCCTTTCCCAGTGGGGAGGAAATGACACAATATATCAATCAGTATCTAACCTTCCTCACTGCCCACGAAGTCGGTCATACCTTGGGACTGCGCCATAACTTCCACGGCAGTACCATGTTATCACCAGAGGATTTGCAGAATACAGCGCTGACTCGCACCCAAGGTATGGTTGCCTCGGTTATGGACTATGTACCCGTGAACTTGGCACCTAGTGACCAGAAACAGGGTGACTTTTTCCCGGTGTTAGTTGGACCTTATGATGAATGGGCGATCGAGTACGGGTATAAACCCCTACCTGGGATGCTTCCTCAACAAGAACAGCGGGAACTGGAACGAATTGCCGATGAAAGTAGCACTAACCCAGATTTAGCTTATGCCCCCGATGAGGATTCGATGGATATTCTCAACCCAGCGGCGAATATGTTTGACCTGAGTGGAGATATGCTGCAATACTCCGAGTGGCAGTTGGAAAATGCCCGGGAAATGTGGGAACGCCTGGATACACGCTATCCCGTCAGTGGGGAAAGTTTCACAGAAGTCCGTCGGATGTTTGATACGGTGTTTTCCTATTATTTCCGACAGGCAATGAATGCGACTCTCTATATCGGGGGTCAATGGTTTAATCGCAATCATGCTGATGGCAACGGACGCTTGCCCTTTGAACCTGTGTCTTTGGAGAAACAGCGTCAGAGTCTGGCATTGCTGCAAAAGTACATTTTCGATGAAACGGCATTACAATTTCCGCCGCAACTTCTGAATAAATTAGCCCCCGATCGCTGGTATCACTGGGGTGCAGTTCCGGTGGTTTATCCCTTGGATTATCCGATTCATCAACGGATTAATTTACTGCAACGGGTCGTTCTGCGCGAGTTGTTCTCCTATCCAAGGCTGATCCGCTTGCAGGATTTAGAATTAAAAACTGACCCAGGTCAAGCCTTGACTATGCAGGAACTATTTGAGACCCTAGAAGGAGGAATTTGGACTGAGGTCGTTAATCGCCCTGATGACCTAAAAGTGATTTCCAGTGTCCGCAGGAGTCTGCAACGAGAACATTTAGGGATGTTAATCGGGATGGTTTTAAGGAGTATAAATGTTCCTGATGAAGCCCGAACCCTTGCCAGGTATAATTTAGGGCAACTCCAAAAGGAAGTGGACAATACTCTAAAACGACGAGGACGGCATCTGGATACCGCCAGTAAAGCCCACCTAGAGGAAACCCGCGATCGCATTGATAAAACCCTAGAGGCGCAGTTCCAGTCGGGTTGAAGATGAGGAGATAGGGGAGATGGGGACTGAAGTTGCTTCTTCCTGTTTGTAGTAACGACTTCAGTCGTTCCCCCTTCCGCAGTAGAGTCAATGCAGTACAATTCTCTAAAAGCATAGGAATTCCTGTGCTTTTGGTGAATCCTCCTTTCCCCGAACTCCTCCTGATCCTTTCTTCTATATAGACTGGCACATGACATTTATTTCGATTGTCTACGCCCTCTTTCTCCTAAGCATCCTGGGTATCTACTGGACCGTTAATAAACAGCGATCGCGCCTGTGGATTTTGTTAATCGCCAGCTTAGTCTTTTACACCTCCCTCCAGGTGGAGTACATTCCCCTGTTGCTGCTAGGGACTTGGATTAACTACCGCATCGGACGGGCGATCGCCAAAACCTCCGAACGTCAACCCAATCCCCAAACCTGGCAACTCACCACCAACGACTGGCAAACCCAATTTGCCGCCTGGGAACGCCGCCGCCTCATCGGATTATGGGGCGGTATCCTCTTCAACATCCTGGTACTCGCCGGGTTCAAATACATTCCCTTCATCTTCAACACCCTAGGGACCTGGTTTGGCTTACCCGCCGCCCAAGAAACCGCAACTTGGTTTCAAATGAACATTCTCCCCCCATTGGGACTAAGTTTTTTCGTCTTTGAATGTATCGCCTACCTGATCGACGTTTATCGCGGTTCCCCCGCCTCCGCCCAATTTCTGCGCTTTGCCTCCTATAAACTATTCTTTCCCAAACTCATCTCCGGACCCATCACCCGGTATCATCACTTCCAACGACAACTCAAAACCCTGATTTTTCCCTCCTCCCATGACTGGGTAGAGGGACTCTGGTTGATTGCCTGTGGCGCATTCAAAAAAGGAGTCGTTGCCGATCGCCTGGGAATCTTCGTCACCCTCAGCTTTGAAAACGTCCAACGCGCAGGCAG
>NZ_JAFLQW010000242.1 GCF_017313335.1 Phormidium pseudopriestleyi FRX01
ACACTGCCACCGGGGATAAACCCCAGTTCATTTCCAGGGATGGCCTTCCCTTGTCGCTTCAATAAGACCAACTCCCCATCTTCAGGCGCTTCCTCGGTGAACGAACTCCTCAGTTGCAGGTACTGGCCCGGTTCTATCGTGGCCCGTTCTGTGATGTCCGGAATCGGGAGGGGGTCGGGATCGGGATCTGGGGGGTTCGGGTCTTCTTGCTGCCCCAATCGTAAATCCGCGATCGGATTCTGCCATCCCTCCTGGGTGAAAACTAAACCCCCTACAACGCCGACGCCAAGCAACAACAGGATTCCCAGTAACATTGGCAACTTGGAACGTTTTGGCGGTGGAGAGTGTCTCAACTCCGTCGGGACCTCCTCGGGGTTGAGATTGTCGGGATTTTTCTTCGGGAAACCTGTCGGTTGAGAGTCTTCTAGGGGTTCTGCTGGGGGGACTGATTGGAGTTGTGCCACTAACAGACGGGAGTCGAGTCCGGCAGACCGAATGGGTTCTACCTTGCAGTAAACCAGTCCCACGGTGACGTTATCATGGCCGTTATGAAAATTACCAATATCGATTAACTTGGTGACCGATCGCAACACGGGGAATTCCCCGGATAAAATCGGCAGGATTTCCGTTTCCCAGTATTGCTCCACCCGGTCATTATCACTCAACCCATCGGAACAGAGGAGGAAGGCGCTATCCTCATCGATGATAAAACGTTGGACTGTGGGATGAAGCACCGAGGAATCTCCCATCCCTAATGCCTGAATCAAAGACCCTGCTGCCCCTTGTTGTAAGGCATCCCGATACAGGGAATAACCCAAACGGACCTCCCGGGAAGCGACATCATCATCCAGGGTGACTTGTCGGCACCCTGTTGAGGTAATCCAATAGGCGCGACTATCCCCAATATGATTGATATAAATTTCATGGCGATGGGTCAAGGCCATGACTAAGGTGGTTCCCATGCGCTGTCGAGCTTGCCGCTGTTCTTCATCATTGCGACTGGCGATGCGATCGTTGGCAATCCCGACGGCACGTTCGATCTGCTCTGTGATCCGGTGGGGAGCGCTTTGGGTATTCTCGGAAACGAGGGATTCCAGGTGTTGTTGTAAGGTTTCGATCGCCAAATTGGACGCAACATTCCCCCCTTCATGTCCACCAATGCCATCACAGACGATCGCTAATCCACTGGTGTCTGAGGTGGCACTGCTCATCCCACTTGGGGGATAACAGGCATCTTCATTGCGGCGACGAGTTGGGCCGCGATCGGTCCCGGTTGCAATGTAATAGGTGCGTTTGTAAAGCTCTCCACACAGACTCAAACCCCGGTCTAATAGCTCAATCAGTTGCGATGGGGTTTGCACATCTCCCATCGTTAGCATCTGGCTGAGTTGCTCCAGATAGGGGGCGATCGCTGGATGAGCAGTCTTGGCCCAATTCAACCACAAGTGACCCAGTTCAGACAAGTCCGGCGTTGTCGCATCCCGTGGCAATTCCAGCAGGCGCAGCAAGGCTCCTTCCACCCGGAGCAATCCCGGATTCAGCAGACTTCGGGCCACCCCTTCCTTTTTAAACGGATACCACAGTTGAGCCATCTGCCACAACCAATTAAGCTGGCGCATCGGCGAGGCATCCCCCCAGCAGTCAGTCAGTAACGGCATCAGTTGGGCATGAACTGCCTCGGGGGGTTGTCCTTTGCATAGCGCCACCATTGTCCCTTCCGGATAAATCGCCGTTTCCTCTAGTAACCAAATATCCCGATTCGGGTCGTTCCCTTTCGACGGCAATCGACCATAAACCTGGGGAACGTGCAATCTCCGGGGAAACAGTTTGAGATAAGGGATGATCGCCCCGGGAATCTCGACTGGCATCTCCGGCAAGACTCCAGGTTTGGTATCGACCAGAATCTGATCCTCCTTAACCAAATAGCGATCGGCTAAAATATCCCCCGGTTGATAGCTGGGACGACCCGTTCCACCCACTGCCCATAAGTAGCGTTTCGGCAGGGGAGTGCCACATTTTTGACAAAATTTTTGGGTCTCCGGGTTGGGAGACTGACAAGTAAAGTTGGGACAGTAGATTATGGCCGATGGTTTGTTCATGGGGATTCCTCGCGCCTGGAAGCTGGTTTTAGTCAGCCGAATGTCGGCAATATGATCTCCTTACTATGGGCGCATTTGGGGAATAGATTGATGACTCGATCCATGATAGTTGTATCCTATGTAGGTCACCCCTGGTTCAAGCTAGATCGCTCAACCTAAGTGCCAATGTCCGATTTTAGCTTTTTTCTGTCCGTTTAGGGCTTTTATGACTCGCCTTTAAGTCAGCAGATTGTCCAAGGCTTGCCCGGATTGGCTTGGGTTGTACTTTTGCGGTCTGAAAACCCCCCTTGTCAACCCCTGAATCAGGAATTCTCCCGTACCCATCCCGGAATAGTCTAACTTACTTATGCGGTTGATGCTGGATTGAGCGGGAGCTTGTGCGGGGCTTTACCAAGAATCGGCGTAAAGCCCCCGGATTTATCCTTGGGGATATAAGCCAACCGTGTTAAAATAGTAGAAGCGATTAAGAATAATCATC
>NZ_JAFLQW010000467.1 GCF_017313335.1 Phormidium pseudopriestleyi FRX01
CAAGGGATGATGGTCACCATGAGTCAGGAAAATAGTCGGGTCAGTCAACCGATCCGAGATTGTATGACAGAGGACCTGAATCGAGTCTATCCCAATCGTCTGGAATCAGCCCGCCGTCAATGGTTTGGGATGATGGGGAATCCAGTGGGAAAAGCCACCCAAGGGGAACTCTTACGGTTTCGTGGGGGAACGGCACTTCAAGCGGCGGTGTGGGATGGACTACGATTTTATACTTATGATTTGCTGCGGTTGTTGCCTTATGCTCTCGTGGAACTCTGCGATCGCCAGACTTTTCTCACCGCTGCCACCGCTGCCGGTTATGGCATCGAATCCTTTCCGGAAGCTTATATCCAGGTGTATTTACGAGTGCAGGAATGGGTGGAGGACCGGATTTTTCTCAGTTTATCTACCAGTCGAGATACTTCTGAGTTACACCCTTGCGAACTCTCGTTGCTCGATCGCCTGATGACTGTCGGACATCCCCAAGAGGAGGTCAAACGCTGTCTACAGCGGCGCAAGTTCCTGGCATTCCTGGTTCCGGTAAATCGCACTCAAACCAGTAGTCATTGGCAAGTGGGATATCAGTTAAAATTGCCCCCTACCTTTGGATTATATCGCCTCACTGATACAGGAGGTCAAGCTTATGCTTGTGCTTTTAACCAAGATGCGCTGTTATTGGAGGCATCCAAGTGGAAGTTACAACGGTTTTGCCGCAGTCAACCCAAATCCTTGATATTTTAAAGTATTCCGGTGACGAAAGCTGATACTGAGTCACGCACAACAGGAGATTCTACCTCCAGTCCCCTACCCAGTCTAGTCGTCGTAACGACAGAGTAACCTCACTTAATTTAATCACCACTCATGGCAAGCTTACTCCAAAACGCAATTAAAATCACTCTAGACCCGAATACAGATCCAATTTTAACCCAATATATTGACCTCGTACTCCCCGCAGTCGATCGCGAATTTAGTGCGATTTCAGCATTAGGCGGGGATTATGAGACACACTATCAGCAGTTAAAACAACGGGGGGATAACCACGCAGCAAAAAAAGCGCAACGATGGAGCGATCGCCCGGACCAAAATTTATGTGTTCATGTCCTGAATGCTTTATTAATCGCATGGAATCTCGGTGAAACCTATCTAAACTCGCCATTATCCGAAGAAGAAAAACGCTTGTTATGTTTGGGAATTACCCTCCATGATTATAACAAATATTGTCACGGTCAGGGGGAAGAATCTCCCAAGGCGTATGAAATTCACGAAATTTTATCCCTGTGCCAGGAGATGGGACGGCGATTAAATTTTCAGGCATTTTGGCCGGAGTGGGAATCCTATCTATCAGATATCGGATTTTTGGCGCAAAATACCCAGTTTAAAATAGGAACCAATCCCTATCCGAGCAATTGGCCTGAATTTGCGATCGCTGACTCGCGGCGATTGACAACTTTCCCCTTGCGTCACTTACTGGGATTTGCTGATATTGCCGTGCATTTAAAGGACCCGGCAGATATTAGTACCGAAACGGCAGGGGACCGACTTCGAGAGCATTTAGGCTGGTTGGGAATTCGCAAAAAATTGGTGTATCATCGTCTCCGCGATAGTATCGGCATTCTCACCAATGGCATTCACAATGCAACCCTCAATTTTGCAGCAGAACAAGACTGGAAGCCGTTAATCTTTTTTGCCCGAGGGGTGGTTTATTTGGCTCCATTGCAATCAGAAACTCCCAGTCGAGAGGGGTTAAAAGAGTTTATTTGGCAGCAAATTTCGCAAGTTCTCAGCCAGAAAATGTTGGAGGGAGATATTGGATTCAAACGGGATGGTAAGGGGTTAAAGGTTGCCCCCCAAACTTCTGAATTGTTTACCCCGGCAGATTTGATTCGCAAACTCCCTCCGGTGATTGAGGTGCGGGTGAATAATCCAAATAATTTGGCAACGCCGAAGCGCTTGGATAAGCTGGTGACGGAGAACAAATTGACCCCGGAGGAACGGCAGTACCTGGCTGGGGGGGAGGATTTAAGGAGCGATCGCCTAGCGGAGTTCTTGATTGTTGTCCAGCGGGAATTTTTAGTGAATTGTCCCGATTATGCAAACTGGATTTTGGAGGCGTTAAGTTTAAAAGATTGCTTGACTTTAGAAGAAATTCAGATTACAATTGGAGGGGTTAATTATGGATGGTATCGAGCAGCGGCTCATTACTTCTGTCAGCATGGAACCCTGGATGCGGAACAAACCCTGGAACTGTTAACTGATTTAGCCAATCGGTTGGCAGATTGGGCGACGGAGCATCAATTCTTACCAGAATACCGCAGTCCCACTCGGGAAATTTTCAATCAATATTTAGAGCGGTATTTAGACATAGCCGGATGGGAACCCATTATTCCCCCCTTTGAGGTGGAATTAGCCACCTATTCCTTCGCCAAAACTCGCAAAGGTAAACAACCGATTTGCTCCCTGAGTTCCGGTGAATTTGCCTCCGAGGACCAAATGGATTCCGTGGTTTTATTTAAACCCCAGCAATATAGTAATAAAAATGCCCTTGGAGGCGGACAAATTAAGCGCGGGATTTCTAAAATTTGGTCTTTGGAAATGCTATTAAGGCAAGCATTGTGGTCCGTGCGTTCGGGAAAATTAGAAGAACAACAGCCGGTTTTTCTGTACATTTTCCCCGCCTACGTTTATGCACCGCAAATGATCCGCGCCATTCGGGTTTTGATGGGAGAACTCCAATCCGTGAGTTTGTGGAAAATTCGTCAACATTGGCTCGATCGCCGGATGGATGTTAGCCAGTTATCGGAGTTAGACTGGTTACAAGAGGACCGAGAATTGGGGGAACAGGCTAGGCAATTCTATGATACCAAAGATTTGCCATTTATGGCCACAACCTACACCACAACCCTGGGAAAAACGGTGACGGATGCCTGGGTTTACCCGGCATTTCTTGCGCTGGTACTGCCTAAATTGCTGGGAGTGCGGGTGGTGGCAACCAGCAGCAATGTTCCCTTATATAGTAGCGATCGCGAGTTTGTCGGTTCTGCGGTATTAGATGGCGCAGCGGGATTTTGGTCTTTGCTACAATGTCCCTCCTCGGTTCGCACGGAACAACTCGACTGCATCCTGATCCGCCTGTTGATTGTCTACAGCTTACACTTAGACAACCGCAGCAATCCCCCGGATGCGCGGTGGGGAGCGCTTAATGGTACTGTGAGAGAGGTGATGACGGATATTTTGAATATCTTCGCGATCGCCCAAGAAGGATTGCGATCGCACAAACGAGACTACCCCTCCCCGGAAGAAGTGGAACGCTATTGGCAATTTGCTCAAATTTGGTCTCAACTGGATAACGCTATGGTAGAAAAA
>NZ_JAFLQW010000351.1 GCF_017313335.1 Phormidium pseudopriestleyi FRX01
ATAATTCCCCCCTGATTAGCGGCTAAAATCAGCAAGAAGTCAGTCGAGTAGGAGGATAGAGACATTGACAGAGGTCGTATTTAATCCAATGGGCTGGATCCGGTCCAACGCCAACCTGATAGGATGCAGTTTATCTCTCATTTTGATTGCTATACCGATCGCCGCGATCGCCCAGCCGAATCCTTTCGTACAGCGATCCATATTGCAACTGGGCACCCGAGGTCAAGAGGTCACTGAACTGCAAGCGGTCCTCAAACTGTTGGGATATTACACCGGACCCGTGGATGGCATTTATAACGAAGGCACAGTCAGGGGAGTTTCTGCCTTTCAGCAGGCAGCCGGGTTAACCCCCGATGGAATTGTCGGCGAGGGCACCTGGAATCGCCTATTTCCGCCCTCTCCCGGTGCGATCGCCTCCGGTTTCGGAAATCCCGGGTCCGTTCCGTTTATTCAATCCTCCCGTCCCATCCTGCGACAAGGCATGGAAAGTGATCTAGTGGCGCAACTCCAACAGCGCCTGAATCAACTGGGCTTTTTTGAAGGGTCCCCCACCGGCGTCTTCGGCCCTCGAACCGATGCCTCTGTCCGCGCATTGCAACGCCGCTACAATTTAGAACCCGATGGCATCGTCGGCCCTTCCACTTGGGCGATTCTGTTTCCTTAACTCCATCTCCGGTTCCCTCGCCTTACCCCGGCGAGGGCTTTCGGAAGGCTCTCTATTCAGGTAATTATGCTGATTAAAACGCGAATTTTTGGCGAATTGCTAACAAATGTAACAGGAAAGATTGCAGGAAGTAAATCTCTGTAAAGTTTATTAAACAAAGGGTGGCACTCTCAAAAATTTGTGTTAGTTTATAAATATGACGCGAGCCGGAAATAAAACTTCAACGCCAACCAATTTTTTTAGATTAGAGTTCTGCGTCAACCCGCTCTAATCTGCCCGTAGTGAAGCAGCGGCGAGCATCCCAACAAAAAGGTGGTGCTTCTGTCTAAGAAAAGTTAGACCTAGAAGCCAAAACTTTGAGTCTGGTATAGACTGAGTGGATGCCAACACCAAAAACTGACTACGTGTTGTTTGTAAACCTTAGTAATCATTAACTTCACCGTACATCAACCTGAAAATTAATCTCGTCAATTTACAGATTAAAAGGGTCTAGTCGCCGCCGACGAGACCCTTTTAGTTTTGTCATTTGTCATTTGTCATTTGTCATTTGTCATTTGTCATTTGTCATTTGTCATTTGTCATTTGTCATTTGTCATTTGTCATTTGTCATTTATGACAAATGACAAAATGACCTGGGATTAACTACCCCTAACTAAAGCTGGCATTTCCCCACAAATCCCCGCTTGTTTGAGGCGATCGAGGGCAACGGCGAGGCGATCGCAATCCTGAATTAAACTAATCCGCACATACCCTTCACCGCCGGATCCAAAGGCATTCCCCGGAGTTAAAACCACGCCGGTTTTATTCAACACCGACTCAATAAACTCTTCGGAACTATTGCCAAAGGGACATTTTGCCCAAACATAAAACGTCGCTTCCGGGTTCTTAACACTCCATCCCAGTTCGCGCAACCCCCGCACCACCAAATCCCGACGAGTATGATATCGTGCCTGCACTTCATGGATATAAACATCGGGCAATTGTAGCGCTGCTGCTGCTGCTGCTTGCACCACCGCAAACATCCCATAATCCATATTGGTTTTTAAGCGGCGTAAATTCTTAATGACTTCAGAATTTCCCACCGCAAAACCAACTCGCCATCCTGCCATATTGTAGGTTTTAGACAGGGTATGGAACTCCACCCCAATCTCTTTGGCACCGGGAATTTCTAACAAACTCGTCGGATGATAGCCATCGTAGGCTAATTCTGCATAGCACATATCATGCACCAGCAAGATTTCGTGGCGACGAGCAAAGGCGACTACTTCCTCGAAAAATTCCCGAGGTGCTGTGGCAGTGGTGGGGTTGTTGGGATAGTTGAAATAGAGAATTTTAGCCCGTTTTGCCACTTCATCAGGAATGGTTGCTAGATCAATCAACCAGTCGTTTTTCTCCGAAAGAACGATTTCGTGAATCGTCCCCCCGGCAATTAAGGGACCCCGGAAATGGGCAGGGTAACCGGGACTGGGGACTAAAATCAAGTCCCCCGGATTGACGTATGCTAGGGCAAAATGAGTTAAACCTTCTTTGGAACCGAGAACTGGCAACGCTTCAGTTGCGGAATCCAGGGACACATCGTAGCGACGGTTGTACCATTCACAGATGGCTTTACGAAAGCTATCGGTGCCGCCTACCGGAGGATAACCGTGGGTTTTGCTATCTTGCAAGGCGGCGATCGCGGTTTCCACCACCGCAACGGGGGTGGGTCCATCGGGATTGCCCATGCCTAAGTCGATTAAGTCAATTCCTTGCGATCGCGCCCCGGTTTTCAATTCGTCAAGACGCGCAAAGACATAAGCCGGAAGTTGCTGCAAACGTTGAGCCGGTTGGATCCAATCTAAAGTCATGGGCGTTGTGCGCGGAAAAACCGCGATCTCCTTTTGCAAAAAAAACTACAAATAGACATTTAATCGCCAAAAGGTCACGAGGGATACAGAATTTAAAAAATAAATAGTCTATCCCGATGGACCTAGGTTGAGGGTTGGCAGTTCTCTCCGTTCAATCCAGTTAGGAGGTGGCTGTGTCGAGGACCTCTGAGGTTTCTTTGACGACTCCCCCGAGATCTATCCCATTTCGCCGAGATTCAACCGGTGCCATTGTGGAAACCATTGCAGCCATCAGTTGTTCCGGTAGCACGGTAAAGGGCAGTCGATGAATGTCTGAATTGGGTGCACAAGCAATTTCAGCGGCATGGTACAGTTCGCCCAAGGTGACATTGAATAAGCCTAAATCCTTTAAGGTTTGGGGCAACCCAATTTCTGAATAGAATTTTAGGAGTTGCTGTCTTGCGCTGGCGGCTAATTGGTTCCCTTGGAGCATTTCTTCTAGGCGCAATTGCACTAAAATGCCATAGGCGACTTTTTCCCCATGCAGGGTATCATGAGCCGCTAACAGGTGAGTTAAGCCATTGTGAACCGCATGGGCGGCAACGGTGCGGCATTGAGCACCCCCGAGTCCCCCGATGACTCCGGCGAGTAACACTGTGGCATCGACGACTTCCTGCCAGACTTGCCCTCCGGGAGTGGCGAGTGCCTGGGCGGATTTTTGGAACAACAGGTCCCGCAACACCCGCGCTTGTTGTACGGCGGCGATCATCAGGGTTTGTTCGGAATGCCCGCTACTGACTGAGGCTTCATACCATTTGGCGATCGCATCCCCAATTCCCGCGACTAAGGTGCGTTGCGGCGCTGTTTGAATCAAGTCGTAATCGAGAATCAGGACATCGGGACATTTGGGGAGGGGGACATCGTAGAGAAATGCACCCCCGTCAGAATAGATATTTGATAAGGCAGTCCAAGCGGCACAGGTGGCGGCAGATGAGGGAATGGTGATAATTGGCAATCCACAACGATGGGCTAAAAGTTTGGCTGCATCTAGGGATTTACCGCCCCCAGTTCCGATAATTAGATCCGCTTGATGGGTGGGGGCAGCTTCTTGCAGTCGGGTGAGACTGGCTTCGCTACAGTCGGGACTATAGGAAGCGGTGGCGATCGCCAGTTGATATTGGGCAATGGCGGGTTTTAACCGTTCCGTCAGCAGTGTATTAGAGCAGTCGCCCCCCACAATTAAGGGACGATGCCCTAATCTGGCGATCACAGCGCCGGATTGTTCCAAACAGCCCTTTGAGCGAATCACTTGGGCGGGTGCTACACTGAGCATCGGCAGCACAGCAACCGGATTCGAGTTCGGTGTTGAGGAAGCAAAATTCTGATGGGACATACAGTTCTACAGAGGTGTTGCTAAGGTTTAGCTGGGATGAGTATTAATAACTCTACGGTATTCGGCGATTCCCGATTGTAGCGGGGATTTTATGTGAATTTCGGGATTGCACCTTGAAGGTCCCAGAGGCGATCGCTCCGGGGATATCTTAATTTTAAGTGGTTTCACCCTAAACCGGCACGCCCGGTTGATTGATTGATTGTCAGGGAAACTTGTGCTTAAACAAAAGTTACGCTTCAAAAAGCCGAAAGACAATACCCTCGGACATAGGCAACCTCCCATGACCGTTAATAGGGAATTTGCTGTTATTTTATCGGATATAGCAGATCCTTTATCAGTTGTGGAATGCCCTCACCACCAACATAAGGCGGCCCAAAGGGAGAGGGGAGCTATATATGTCATAAATCATTTAGTCCAAGCTATATAGAAGCTGGCGATCGCATCCCCGACGGATTTAGCCGGAGACTCATGCTCTCTGCCATCTGTGGTACAATGCCACCAGCAAATCCGGCTTTTCCAACGTTTCCTTAAAAATTGATAATCCACAGCATTGGCATCCATGAAACAAGAAAGTCCGTTGTTGCGCGAGTGCCTAGACCATCTGAATGCCTTACCCGATATTGAGGCAAAAAACGGCGATCGCAACTGGATTACTATCCGCAACGGCGAGAAATCGGTAGACTCTGCTTACAAAATTCAGCCAGATGTTACCGGCACTACGGCTGAACTCATTATCCCTTATTTTCAACAGTTTGAACGAAATAACGGAGAAAAAATTCTCCTGATTACCCGCTACTTATCCAACCGCGCTATCGATATTTTGCTGGAAAAAAAGATAGAGTTTATCGATACTGCCGGTAATATTTATCTCAATAATCCAGCCGCTTATATTCTGATTCGCGGTCAGCATCGGCCAAAGGGGAACCCTTTGTCTCGTTCCAAAATCACCGTTACGACACTTAAACTCATCTATATTTTATTGAAATTTCCCCACATTTTGCAGGCAACTGTGGGGGATATCGCTACTGCTGCTGGTATTACGTCCTCAACGGTGAATCGGGGTCTTCAGGATTTATATGAGTTAGGCTATTTACAACGGCAACGAGATGGAAACTATCGAATTATTAACTATCCCAAACTTTTAGAGCGTTGGGAAATGGGCTACGCTGAAAGTCTTCGCCCCAAACTGATAGTGGAAGCTTTTACCCCTGCAGGAGAGCGCAGCTTTTCAGATGTGGCAGAGACTATTATTGAAGGAGCGAAAGAGGGTAAATTTTTGTTAGGCGGAGAACTGGGGGCGGCGATCGCAACGGATTATCTTCGTCCCCAAAGCGCTACATTGCATTTAGTTGAGAGCGATCGCCAGACATCGGTGAAATTACAAGCGATCGCAATTGCCGCGAAAATGAGGCTTAAGCCCAGTCCAAAAGGAAACATCGTCTTTGTTCAGCAATTTGGTACGCAGAATACCTGGAGTGAGGATGGGAGGGAAACCCTCGCGGATCCATTGCTGCTTCATGCAGAGTTGCTGTTAATTCCCGATGAGCGATCGCAAGAAACTGCCGATCGCCTTTACAGGCACTATGTTGCTAGGAGAGATGAAAATACTTGACCCAAAAGAAAAACAGGTTTTAGTCGATCTCAAGGCTGTACTAGATTCTCTAGCTATGCCCAGGATTATGGTGGGGGCTGGAGCCAGATTGTTAATTTTTGACCGACAATATAACAGGGAAGGTCGTGGGACAAAAGACTGGGATTTTGCTGTATCTATGGATTGCTGGTCAGATTTTCAAGCTCTGTGCGATCGCCTGACTCTCGGAGAAAACCCACGCTTCAAAGTCGCTCATAAAGTTCCCCACAAATTCATTCACCTGGAAACAAGTGTAGAGGTTGATATCGTACCTTTTGGAAAAATTGGTCAACCGAAACAGGAAATTGAATGGGAGGATGGCCTCACAATGAATTTACTCGGATTGGAAGAGGCTTTACTGTGCGCCAAAGAGCAAATCATTGACGACGACCTTGTGCTTCCAGTTGTAGATACTCCCGCTTTTTTGGGTCTTAAACTGATTGCTTGGTCAGATCGCGGAGGCAATAAAGATTTAACAGATATCGATTTTATGATTGAGGGAATCGCGGATAGGGGAATTTATGACGATCGCATTTTTGAAGAACTGGTCAATGAAATTTCTGAAGGACAAGTTGAGTTTCTAGATGCGGCTGCTTTCTTACTGGGACGAGACATTCGGCGGATATTCCGCGATGCCACAGTCAGTAAAATTAATGAAATTTTGTCGGAAATCGTGGAACACAGGAGAAACACGTTAGGGCTGGTAGCCTCGCGTCTTTAGACCGAGGTGGAAAGCCCACGCGAGCGGTTTTAACCGCCTATCGCATTTTTCTGCAATGCTCTACTCTTATAGGGTATCATTAGGCACAGACAAGTTTTCTGGACAATGATGCGCTACCCAAATTCGGTGAAAAACCGGCAACGGTGGCAGTCAAGCGCGG
>NZ_JAFLQW010000094.1 GCF_017313335.1 Phormidium pseudopriestleyi FRX01
TAAGGCGCGGTCATAACTGGCAACTGCCTCCTCATACCGCCCCAACTCATCTAAAACATTGCCAATTTGATACCAGGCCCAATAGTCTTCCGGGCGATATTCCACCGCTTTATCGTAGCAGCTGAGTGCATCCTGATAATGACCCACATCCCGCATGGCATTGGCCTGTTGATACCATTCCCAATAACTATCGGGCCTACATTCTAAAGTGCGCTCATAGATAGAGATTGCGCGACTCATTGTTTCACTCATACTTTTAGTGCAAAATCTATTAAATCTCTCCAATATTAAGGATACTGCGATCAAAGCTCACTCTGCTCGGTAAAATTACTTTGAATTGTTTAAATTTTCAACAATAAGCCCAGAAAGATTTGATGAGCGAACAATCTGAATTAGACTACCGCATAGAAAGGGATTCGATGGGAGAACGGCAAATTCCCTGCGCTGCCTACTATGGGATCCAAACCCTCCGGGCCACGGAAAATTTTCCCATCAGCGGACTCAAACCCTTACCCACCTACCTTGATGCCTGTTTGCTAATCAAAAAAGCCACAGCAGTTGCCAATGGTGAACTCGGCTGCATTCCCCCGGAACTGAGTCAGGCGATCGTCGATGCGGCAGATGAAATCCTCAACGGCGCATTACGGGATCAATTTGTGGTAGATGTTTACCAAGCGGGTGCCGGAACCTCTCACCACATGAACGTTAACGAAGTGCTGGCAAATCGCGCCCTGGAACTGCTGGGGGACTCTAAGGGCAATTATCAGCGAATTAGCCCGAACGATACGGTCAACTACGGGCAATCCACTAATGATGTCATACCTACTGCCATTCGCATTGGCGGACTTTTGGCTTTGCAGCATAGTCTTTATCCGGCCCTCAACAAGGCGATCGCTGTTTTAGAAGCAAAAGCGGTGGAATTTCAGGATATCGTCAAATCCGGCAGAACCCATCTGCAAGACGCGGTACCCGTCAGACTTGGGGAAAGTTTTCGCGCTTGGGCCTATATACTTACGGAACACCGGACTCGCATCGAAACCGCCGGGAAAGAACTCACGGTACTGGGAATTGGCGGAAGTGCTGCCGGAACGGGTTTAAATACTCATCCAAAGTATCGCGATCGGGTGGTGAAGATTCTCTCGGAGTTGATTAATATCTCCCTGACTCCGACCCCGCACTTGATGGCAGCCATGCAAAGTATGGCCCCCTTTGTCAGCGTTTCCGGTGCATTAAGAAATTTAGCCACGGATTGCCTGAAAATTTCCCATGATTTGCGCTTGATGGATTCGGGACCGAAAACGGGACTGAAGGAAATTCAATTACCCCCAGTACAACCCGGGTCCTCGATTATGCCGGGAAAATATAATCCGGTGATGGCAGAGATGACTTCGATGGTATGTTTTCAGGTGATGGGATATGACAGTGCGATCGCCCTTGCCGCACAAGGTGGACAACTTGAACTCAATGTGATGATGCCCTTGATTGCCTATAACCTAATTCACAGCATTGAAATTTTAGGTCATGCGATCGGAGCACTCAGCGAGTTTTGTCTCCAAGGGATTACCTGCGATCGCAGTCGCTGTGAACATTACGCCGAAGGCAGTTTAGCCCTCGTCACCGCCCTCAACCCCCACATCGGCTACCTCAACGCCGCCTCCGTCGCCAAAGAATCCCTGGAAACAGGTAAATCCTTACGGCAAATCGTCCTAGAACGAGGTCTAATGACCTCAGAACAGTTATCCGAGGTTCTGGACTTACAAAAAATGAGCGCCCTCCCGCATTAAAACTCGAACCAGGACATCCCGCAACGACTGAAGTCGTTCTCCCTGTTGTTCAACGTCCCGACTTCAGCTAAAGGTCTAATCTAGAACCAACAGCAAATCGTGACACCAAATATTGGCAAGAACTTCAGGAGTTCTGGCCAATATTTAGTGTCATGAGTGCAGCCTGTTCCCTCAAAACCTGTTTCGTCCAGGACAGCTTACCTGTTAAATTAAGTAGAGGTGGTGGCATACCACCGAAATTCACAAAATTGTCAATATGGAGTGCAATTATGGCGAGAGGTTCATTTGCCACAATGCAAGCTCAATCGAGTACAGAAGTGACGTTTTATTATGAAAACGGTCATACGGACTCATTTAAAGTTCCGGTTCCCGGACCCCAATTCCAGCAGCAGTTACCCCAGTTGTTAGCCCAACCCTGGATTACCTTACATTTGCTGGATAATACCGTGATGGTCTCAACCGCTAAGGTCATTAAGGTAGAAATTAATCCACCTGTTCCCGAACTACAAGGTCCCGGCGTTATCAATAATGGAGAACGAGTGACGACGATGCAGCGTGGTGCCGCCGGACGTTTACCACAAAGTGGTTGAATTTTTAATCCAGCAATGAAAGGATTTTGGGAATTCATTCAGGGTCATGCAAGGGAGGGGATTAATCACTGTAAAATTTTTACCCCTCCCGGGTAGTTGTTGACTCTTTTTTAATAAAATTAGCTGAGTTTATCTCATGACAATTGTTAGTTTAATTCGCGCCAACTCTTACGAAAAAGCTGCCCTGAGACAGTCTATAGAAACTTTATTAAAGCCTCTTGGGGGAATGGCTGCCATTGTCAAACCGGGCAATCGGGTTCTGCTTAAACCCAATTTGCTCACGGGGTCCCGTCCGACCAAAGAATGTGTCACTCGGCCCGAAATCGTCTCCTGTGTGGCGGAAATGGTGATGGAGGTGGGAGGAAAACCTTTTTTAGGAGATAGTCCCGCTTTTGGAAGTGCGCGGGGGGTGGCGTTTGCCAATGGATATCAGGAGATTGTGGAACGATTGAATTTGACGATTGTGGAATTTCATGGCAAGCGATACCCCACGAATGCCACGGAATTTAATCATTTACGATTGTCTAAGGAGGCAATGGAAGCGGATGTGGTGATTAATTTGCCGAAGGTGAAATCCCATGTTCAATTGACGGTGACGATGGGTGTTAAAAATTTATTTGGCTGTGTTCCGGGAAAGATGAAAGCCTGGTGGCATTTGGAAGCGGGAAAGGATGTGAATCGCTTTGGAGAAATGTTGGTGGAAACAGCTAGGGCAATTTCTCCAAATTTAACTCTTGTCGATGGGATTATCGGCCATGAAGGGAATGGTCCGAGTGGGGGAGAACCGCGACTGCTGGGACTGTTGGCGGCGTCTGAGAATGTGTTTGCCTGCGATCGCGCCTTGTTGGAGATACTCAATGTCTCACCGGAACTTGTCCCCACCGCTGCGGCATCGTTACGATTGGGAGTCTGTCCGGAATTGGCAGAGATCCAGTTTCCTTTGTTGAAACCTGTTGACCTCAAAATTGAGGATTGGAAGCTGCCAGAGGCGCTAGTTCCCATTGATTTTGGAATGCCTCGGGTTCTCAAGTCTACGTTCCGGCATTTATACATTCGGTTTATTAAGGAACCGATAAAATTGTATGCGAATCGGTAGGGTTAAGGCGTCAGTTAAAAAAAAGATTCATGGCCTAAAATTTGGGTTTTGAATCGGGAATGAAGGGATAAGAAACCGGGTTTCTGCTGTTAATTCGGGGCGAATTAGCAGACTTTTGGCAAAGAAACCTGGTTTCTAACTGTTACTGATAAAGGAAAATTCAGGCTTCTCCAATTAATGTAAATGCCGCCCATTCTCGGGGGTTGGGATACTTTTCCATTGTCGTTAACATGGCGGTTCTTAGGGATTGAGCTTTATCACAAGTTTGCCGGAATTGGTGATAAAATTCTTTCATAAAATCTAGGTTGGAGGTGGTGGGTGGCAACCAGAGAGACATCAATAAACTGGGTACTCCGGCGGTGATAAAAGCCTGAGATAATTCCACGACCCCATCTCCCCAAATGCGACCTCTGCCGGTATCGCAGCCACTCAAAACCACGAGTTGAGCTGATAGATTTAAGTGCAGGATATCATGAATAGTCAGGAGTCCATGAGTGTTGGGACTCGGTGCCAAGGCGATCGCCGATTGCAATCCTGCGATATCATCGAGAAAAACATGGGTAGCCAGATGAATGATATCGGCAGAACGCATTTTTTGGAGGATAGATGATTTGGTGGCGCGATCGCCTGTAATCGGTTCAGTTTTCAGAACCTGGGCGATCGCCTCTGCTTCCAGTTGAGTCCCAGGAATTTGCAGCAATTGCACCGGAGGTTCCCCAAATTCCAAACAAATGCTGGGCATGGTGGGGTTTCCGACGACGAGACATTCTTGAGGGGATTCGAGGGGGGGACAGCTATGCAGACTACCATTACCTCCCACAGTCTGAACGGCAAATTCCCGTTCAACGATGGGTTTTCGCTGTAGATGAGTCACCTCTAAAGCTTGAATTGAAGGCGCGATCAGCAGGGTATGCTTTTCAATGGGATATTGACCGTTGGAATCGATTAATGCCGCAAAGGGAACCAGGAATAAGAAATCTTGGGGAATAATCGTCACCCGTTTTTGGGGATCCCTGGGCAATAAATCGGCGATGGGTTCTAGGAGGATTTGATACAGGAACTGGAGTTGCTGCCGACAAAGCAACCGTTCGCGATCGCTATAGCCAACATTAATTAATTCCCGGACGCTGCGAACCAGTCCCGCCAGGGAGGTATTATCTTCGTACCATAACGATTGCAGGTCTACTTGACGAAAGCTAATTTTCCCCGCTGGCGAAATTACCCAAATAAATAGTTCGGTGGCATAAGCATACAGGGTATTTAGCCCGATTTGCAGCCGAGACATTTCATAAAATTGTTGATAATCATAAATCAGGGAATAATAAACTAAAGTCGAATTTTGAGCTTTAGCGATTTGTTTAATTTTATAAAGACTCGGGGGTTCTACGGACCCCTGTCGCTTAACTTCTGGTCCTAATCGATTGCCTACTAGATGCTCAACGGCTTTTGCTCGTCCTTGTTCTGCGACTTCTAAGGCAGATTCAGTTCTGCCTTGAATCACTAAAATTCGTTCAAAGCCTCGGTAAATATCCGGTTGTCCCTCATTTGCGAAAATGTTCATACTTTGCCCCCTAAATTCAGCATTCAATGCGATCGCCTTGACCGGGAGGAAACGCCGCGTTTTTTTAGGCGATCGCTCCAATCATACTCGATTCCAGCCGTTATGAATAGCTCGTTTTCAGGCTTTTTTGGCGAGTTTTTGTTGCGTTTTGTTGCGCGATCGCCGAGTTCGGGAGAGCGGGGTGGGGAACTCAGAAGAATTGAGGGTTGCTGATGAGACCAAATCCGGTATTTTTAGGTCTGCACAAACCGACAGATCCGCCGGGTTCAGCCACCGGGAGAACAGATGTTCCAGCGCTTCTGTGCAGAAAAAACCCCGGTTAGGAAAGATGATGGAGTATTAGGACTCTTAATCAATTGCAGGAGTCCAGTGGATGAGATCCCTAAAATTATGGACTCTAGCCATAACGAAGGGATCTAACCCAGACTACAAATTTGTCGGACAATGACACCGAGCAATATATAGAGAAGAGAGATTTTAATGTTTGGATTGGCCCTAGGGGATGAGTGGGGGTTCCGGAGTGGATGGCTCGAAAA
>NZ_JAFLQW010000574.1 GCF_017313335.1 Phormidium pseudopriestleyi FRX01
ATCACTCGCTTTTGTTCTATTACAAAAGCGAGTTGTTCTTCATCTGACGCCCCGATTAAGCCAGCTTCTGGTGTAGTTGTGACATCAATTCCACGCCGTCGTAATCCATTTGCTATGGCATAGGTGACATTTTCATCTAAATGAAAGCAGATTGTCTTAGGCATTTCTTCGAGACTTTAGTTTTTCTTGAAGGAGTGACGGGGTTTTGGATGCCATCTCTGTGGCAAATGCTTCGTCTTCTCGAATTTGGAGTCTGATTTCTTCTCGATTGTCGTGATAATAGGCTAAGGCTGCATAGACATCTGATAAGGTAATAGAGGGGTAATGATAGAGGATTTCATCGGGAGACATTCCCATTTCTTCAGACCAAATCACAATATCTTGCACTTTAATCCGATGTCCAGCAATTCGCGGTTTGCCCCCACAAAAGCCGGGAGTGATTTCAATATGTTCTGAAATTACCTTTTCCATAATTTTAATGATTGCTTGGGTTTGTTGCTTTTTTGGGCTATTTTAACACAAAATGTAATGGCGATCGCCTCAACCCAACCCACACAGTCGCACTTGTTGTATAATGTTAAACGGTCTACGAACATAAAGAAACGACTGAAGTCATTACTACGAACTTAAAAAACGACTAAAACCCTATTGATTGCTTGTCAGTCGGTTTTAACCTACTTTAGCTATGAGGCTGCCAATGTTTGAACCCCCGCAGGATCCCTGGGGTCTCCCCAAGTCAGGGATTTTTTTTAATTACAGGATAACATATTAAGAATCTGAAATCCGATAAAATTTAATCCTTCATCAGTAATTCGCTATGTTAAGATAACATGATACTGGTTGTCTGCAAGAAAAACAACGAATAGCAGCTAAATTAATATGCCCCAAAACACGCTTACGAAAAATCGCCGGTTAACTCAGGTGGGATTGCTACATTTAGGCCGATACCTGCGTTGGCTTAGACATTATCGGGGATGGACGTCGGTACATGATTTGGGGCAGTACATTGCAACCCAAGAGTCGATGTTGCTGAAGGACCGAGGGAAGGAACTCTATATTGACCCGGAACTGGTCCCAGGGATATCAGGACCCCAGATTAATCGGATTGAGGGGGGTAAAATTACTCGTCTGGCGATTGATCAGTTGATGTTGTTGATTGATGTGTTAGAACCCGTGCATCCGCAGTCGATGGATACGATGAGTTTAGAAAGTTTGCTGGATATTGCCACAGGGGAGGCGATGATTGAAGTGCCGCCGTTGGGTAGTGATTAAGGCAAGTCCTCGGGGAATTGAGGGCAATCTCCAAAAAGAGGAGTCTTAGGTACTCGTTTCGATGGGTCCGGATTGGGAAACTAACTACCGTTACCTTACATTGACTCCTGGGCAACGAATTGAATTCGATCGCCCCAGGAGGATAACTCCCAGGGTAAAATTGACCGCATATATCAGAAAAATCCTCATACAAACCAAAAATCGGCCTCTCCATTGAAAATGACTAAGCGAAGTTGGCTAGAGATTCTGGAATATTTATCCGTGGCGGGTTCCGTGGCGGGTTCCGTGGCAGCGATCGCGACGCAGCAGATTGTTTATGCTGCAACCCCGCTATCCCTGTCGGTGGTCCTCAATTTGGCTAATCGCCGTCGATTAGCGCAGGAAACGTCCATAGGGGGAAATGACATCGAACTCCGGGAAAAACTTGCCCGCGAGTTAGGGATTTTGCGAGAACAGGTGCAGGGACTGCCGACGGATTCTGAATTTAATCATGTCCAGTCGGCGGTGTCGAAGCATTCGGAGGACTTTGAAGAAGTTAAGCGACAGTTAGAAAAAACGCTGTCCCTGGCGCAAGGGTTGGAGTTGAATCCTTTGCGCCAAGATATTTCTGTGCTCCGAGAGAATTATGCCGGGGTCCAGGAAACTTTGGCGGCCCTGACTACCCAACTCAATGGTGCAGAATCCTCCAAGGGTGGACATGGGGTTGAGCGATTGGAGAGTGCGATCGCCCAGATTAATAGCAAAATTGCCCAATTTCAAAATAAACTCTCGAAATTGGAACCCAGCGGTGGGACACCCGAATTCAACCCGGTTTTGTCTGAAATTGCTCAAATTGAACAGCGATTGGAAACAGTTCGGGCAAGTGCCAATCAAGCGATTGAGCAGGAAATTGCGGCGTTGAGGGCGGATCTCGAAGCGCGAGTTAGTGTTGGAAATCCCCTAGAATTTGGGGCGGAACAGGTGAACTCCTTCAGTTCAGAGATTGCCAAATTGCAGGAACGGCAGCAGCAGTTAGAACAGGCGATCGCCCCGGTGAGTGAGTTGCGGATGCAACTAGAACAGCTCAATCAGAAGGTGGCAGCACAACCGGATATCGAGGAAGTGGAACGCTTGAAAAATTCGTTATCCCTGGCGATCGCCTTGATTCCTCAACTGGAACAACAGTTAGATTTAGAACGCCTTGGGGTTTCCTCCCGTGGCAACGAGTCAGCGGTGGATTTAACTGGGGTCGATGAAGCACTCCGAAAAATTGCCGAATCCGTCAGCGAGGCGATCGCCGAAATTGATACTCGTTTAGCGCCCTTAGAAGCGGTGAATCTGCGGCGGATTCAAGAGGATTTGGCCCTGCAAACCCGGGAGTTAGAACAGTTAACCACCGGATTAGCGGCCCTGCAACAAGAACATGGGTCCTGGCAAACATCTCTCACGGCGTTAAGAGAGAAAATCGATGGATTACCTCAATTCGTTGCGCCGGAAGCCTTAGAACCCCTAGAAAACGCCCTCACAACCCTCAAACAACGGGTGGATGTCCTCTCGGAATTTCCCATTCCCGAACTGCAGGACCAGCTTACCCAGTTGAGCGATCGCGTCAATAACTTACCCGAAGCGATCGCCTCTGAATCCGATGTAGAACAACTGAATCAAGCGCTGCTGGAGGTTACCGCGAACCTAGCAGAAGTGCGGGAACTCACTAATTCCCTGGAAAATCAGAGTGAAGTGAGCAGTCGCCTCAGCCAACTGGATAGCATCGTCAGCGAACTCAGTTCACGCCTGGATGAAACCCTGCCGCAAGAACGGGAAGAGTTGCGCCAAGAGGTGCAAAGTCTGCGGGAACAACTGGAATGGCAAGGGAGTGGCGTTCCCAATGCCGTATCGAGTGAGGTGACTCACCAAATTCACGAACTGCTTGAACAGTTCAACTCTCGTCCGGAATTGGAGCAAATCGAGACCCTGAGTGCCAGTGTCAGCGAACTGGATCGGCGATTGGAACAACTGCCCAATCCTAGCCAATCCCCGGGAGAGGAACGGGATGCAGAAGTAATCGATGTCCTCCGTCTGGAAATTTCCGAGTTGCGATTGGCCCTGGCGCAAGTGAGCGAATCTATCGGTCATTTATCTGATGTGACACCGGAGAGAATCGAACGGTTAGAAGCGGCATTAGGACAACTGGAAGGACAACTGGAACAGTGGCGCGATCGCCCGGGACAAGTTTCAGTGCAGCCGCAGATTGAGCAACTGAGTCAGCAGCTTAAAGCTCTGGCAACCCATCCAGAAGTGCCTCACAATGCTCCGGAAAGCGGGCATCTGCAATCGCTAATTTCTCCGGCGATCGCCCAGCAATTGTATCAAATTGAATCCTTACTAGAAGGGATTAAAGCCCATCAGTATGAGTTGGTGTTTGACCGACCCGCGATTAGAGAACAACTGTTCGAGGCGATCGATACAGTTCAACATCGCCTCATTTTAGTCTGTCCTTGGGTCAGTCGGGCGGGATTGGATGCTACCCTACTGCAAAAGCTGGAAGGCTTGCTGCAACAGGGTGTTCAAGTCGAAATCGGTTGGGGACATCTGCGGGATATCGAAGCGGGAGAATTTCCGATTCGGATTAATGAACATTGGCAACTGGACCCGATGGCAAAACGCGGGTTATATGATGCATTGAATGATTTGGAACATCTGCGGAGTCAATATGGCGATCGCCTCCAGTTAAAAGTCCTCGGGACTCACGAGAACTTTTTGGTGTGCGATAACAATTGGGCGATGTTGGCGACTCATCATTTCCTGAGTAGCAGTGATGCGTTACCGGAACGGGAAGTGGGATTACGCACGACGGATCCGAAGATTATTCAAGGGTTGATTGAGCGATTTAGCGAACCCTTGCTGAATCCTGCCAATGCCAGCGCCTATTACAATCGCGGATTTGAGCGGTTGGATATTGGGGATTATCAAGGGGCGGTTGAGGATTATACTCGCGCGTTGCAGATTGATGGCAATCAGCCGACGGCGTATAATAATCGCGGCTTGGCGAAGTTCCAGATTGGTGATTTTGCCGGGGCAATTTCCGACTATACCAAGTCGCTGGAACTGAATGACAATGAATCGGTGGTTTATTTTAATCGAGGATTTGCCCGGTTTAATCAGGGGGACTATACAGGTGCAATTGGCGATTATACCGAGTCAATCCTGAAAGCGCCGGAACAGACAGGGGCTTATTTCTATCGCGGGGAAGCCTACGGATGCTTGGGGAATTATCAACAAGCGGCAGAGGATTACAGCCGCGCCATTCAACTGAATCCCCAGGATGCGGTGGCGTACAACAACCGAGGATTAGCCCGGTATAACCAAGCGGACTATGCTGGGGCGATCGCCGATTATACAGAAGCCTTGCGTCTGAAACCCGATGATGCAGTCGCCTACTTGAATCGGGGGGTCGCCCGGTCCGCAGGGACTGATTATCATGGTGCAATCGAGGACTTTACCCAAGCCCTGAGTCTGAATGAGAAGTATGCCAGTGCATATAATTATCGGGGTCGGGCGAGGGCAGAAATGGGCGATCGCCAAGGGGCGATCGGGGATTTAGAAACGGCGGCGAATTTGTTTTCTCGCCAAGGAGATCCCATGCATCATCAACAGGCGATCGCCGCCCTGACTGCCCTAGCGAGTTCAGAGTAAACCCTCCCGGTCCCCTGAATCGTAGGGGACCCGAAAGCGGGTTTCTCGCCTAGATTGATTCCGAATAAAGAGTAGGGCGGGCACTGCCCACCTTCAGTCAGGTGGGCAGTGCCCACCCTACAATTGCTTTAGCTTACTACATGATGATTTAGGGTTCGATGTTACAGATTGCGTAAGTCCTATTTGTGAATCAACCCGCTTGTTTTTCCAATCCTGTACTAGCGGGAATAAAAATTCCCGCTTTTTTGTGCAAGTGACTATAATTGGTGCAAAACCGGGCATCCTACCACCAAATCATGCAAACGATAAAACCTTCCAGTCAAAGTTTTAGGGGCAATCTCAAGCAATATCCCTGGCAAACCATAGTTGAAGGCACTTGTGTCGCTGGATCCGCCGTAGGAACTGTCGTGGCAGCGATTTCGGGACAAGTTGTCTATGCGGCAGTTCCTCTCACCTTGGCGTTAAGTCTAAATTTGTCGAATCGAATGCGATCGCAACAGCAAATGGGAGAACAAACCACCTCGGCGATCGCGGATGTCCGTCAAATGGTAGATGTTCTCCACACCACTATCCGGCAACAACCCCCCGTAGAAAAGGTTAATCTGCATCCCCTGCATGAAGCAATTTCTCAGTTACAAACCCTCACCCAACGCCTCCAAAAAACTGCCGTCCGAGAAGATGACTGGGAGACGGTGAACGTTCGTCTCTTATTAATGCAGGAACAGTTGGACCAACTCGCCACCCCACCCCAAGCAGAATCAGAATTTGCCAACTCTGCAACGACAGAAAAACCCCTCCCCCCTTCTCCTAATTTGCCTCCTAATTTGGCGGACTTCCAGTTCCAAATTCAGACAGAAATGGAACCCCTGGCCCTTCGAGTCAAAACATTAGAACAACAAAACAAACAAATTGTCAAGCCCTATCTGCAACGTCTTACCCAAGCAGTTAAAAAGTTGGAACAAACGGGTTCTCTGACGGCATTAAAACGCAACTTAGACCGATTACGGGCTGAATTTCAACAGCAGCATCCCGAATCCGAGGAAATTACCGCCCTCCAAAGCGAAATGACCCGAATCAGCGAGGGATTGGCACAGCTTCAACAGCGTTTTGAGGCACTCCCTGCCTTGAGTACCCTCGAACAACTTGGGACGATTGAAGTGGCAATTAGCGAGTTATTTGAGAAAGTCTCAACCCTCAACGCACAGATGCAAAGACGGCTGAATTCTTTAGAAAAAGAAGAAGTGGAACGCCTCCATCAAGAGATTGATTTTCAGGCAACTACGATCGCATCCTTACAAGATGGATACGATCGCCTGTATCATTCAGTTAACGATTTGACCAACCGCCTAGAAACCTTACCTCACAGTGAGCATAGAGAATACGAACATTTTTAGTCCGGTAGGGTGGGTCATGCCCACCCTAAATCCTGTACCCTATCCCCAGGGGAAGCAAATCCCTCTCTCGGCATAAAAAATATTAATTTTAAACCGGGTTTTATCAACCATTGAACGTTATAAATTTCCGGGAGTTTCCGGCGCAATATCAATCCCTCGTCCTTGTTTCATTTCATGCTGAGGGGTAATCAAATCCCTGAGTTCACTAATTTCAATCCCAATCTCCTGGCAAGCTGCTTTTAGTTCTTGGGAAAATAGGCTAGTATTCTGCCCATAACCACTCTGTGCCGCCGCTGTTGCTAAACCCTGTTCAGCATTCGCTTTGGCACAGTCAATCAGTTCGAGTCCTTGGAGTTGTTTACTTGCTGCCATACGTTTAGCCCTATCTCACTCATTGTAGATTATTCAATTACCCTAACAAGAATCTAGTCGCAATTCATCCCCCGAAAGGATGAATTAGATAACGACAGCAAGTCGTTACTACAAACAGCCCCCCAACAACCAACAACCAACAACCAACAACCAACAAACAGCCCCCCAACAACCAACAACCAACAACCAATGACCAACAACCAACAACCAATGACCAACAACCAACAACCAATGACCAATGACCAACAACCAACAACCAACAACCAACAACCAACAACCAACAACCAACAACCAACAACCAATGACCAATGACCAACAACCAATGACCAATGACCAATGACCAATGACCAATGACCAACAACCAACGACCCTCATTGCCAATACTTGTATGCCGCATAAGCTAGGGTAACAATGCCGGTAACGATCGCCGATTCATCGACCTCGAATTGAGGATGATGCAGGGGGTAATTGGGTTTGTCTGGATGTCCAACACCGAGACGAAACATCATTCCCGGTGCGTATTCGAGGTAGAGGGAAAAATCTTCTGCACCGAGGGAGGGTTCGGGGATACAGGTGACGCGATCGCTTCCCCAGGCTTCTAATGCCGCTGATTCAACTAACTGCGTCATCCCGGTATCATTTTGCACTGAAGGGACTCCGCGTCGGTAGTTCATTTCATAGTTGCCGCCATGCATCTGACAGACATTGGCGACTATTTTCTCAATCCAAGCGGGTAAGTCGGCATGGGTTTCCGGATGCAGCGATCGCACGGTTCCGAGCATCTTTACACTATCTGCAATCACATTCGGCGCCCGTCCTCCATTCATTTGACCAATGGTCAAAACCACGGGACGTAAAGGGTTTTGAGTCCGGGAAATGGCCTGCTGGAGGGTGGTAATCACCTGAGAGGCAATCCAAATTGCATCGACTGCCTCATGAGGACGCGCACCATGTCCGGATTCCCCAATAATCGTAATTTCTAGGTCATCGGCGGCGGCGGTTAATGCTCCTTGTCGAATTCCAATCGACCCCCCCGGAATCGACGGAAAAACGTGCAATCCTAAAATATTTGTGACCTGTTGCATGGCACCATCGGCAATCATCCACCCGGCACCTTGAGCAATTTCCTCCGCCGGTTGGAATAAAAAACGCACAGTTCCGGGTAAATTCTCCACCAGTTCCGAGAGGATCATCGCTGTACCTAATCCGATGGTGGTATGCACATCATGACCACAAGCGTGCATCACTCCTGCCTGCTGGGAGGCATAGTCTAACCCTGTGCGTTCGGCGATCGGTAGCGCATCCATATCGGTGCGAATTGCCAAGACTCTCTCATCAGTGATTTGACATGAAAGTTCTCCAATTACCCCAGTTTTACCCACCCCCTCTCGCACATGAACCCCGCAGGAAGAGAGCACCCCCGCCACATAGGCAGCAGTTTGATACTCTTGACCACTGAGTTCGGGATGACTGTGAATATGTCGCCGAATCTCAATCAGGCGAGGTGCGAGTTTAGCCGCGATGGTTTTGATTTCAGTGAGCATGGGGATTCCAGGGTGAGCTTACAGTTTTTATTATAGAGTTGGTTACGATGGGAACTCGATGCGGCCAGGTTGAGGGGCGATCGCCAAAAGCCGACTGATTCTTAAACATAAGAAAAAGTCGGCTTTTGAGAAGGAATTCAATTGTTTAAAATTTTAGCCCTCTAAGGTTTTGATTGCCGGAGTGGGTAACCTTCATCGGGAAGACAGCACTGATGGCTTAACAAATAATATCTCCTACAGTTTCTCGAAGAAATTGGACTGTTTTCTCTGCTCCTTCCACCAAAAATTGGACTTGTCCATAAGTTTGATTCAGCTTTCTAGCATCAATTTCAACCCGTTGAGCCGGATATTTTTGCAGAAGTTCTAGCAAGGAAAGTCGGCCATCATCCGCAGCCGAAAGAACTAAACTTGAACGCAACCCTTCAATCCCTTTACGACGGGAGGAGGGATAAATAGCTTGACTGATTTCGTAGAGGAATAATTCTCCGACAATAAAGTTGAGAGAACGGTCTAAAACTCGGACGTTCGCCGGAATTTCCTGGGTTAAAACGGTCCGAAATAGATCCCGATCAACATTGGCAATTCCCGTTAAAAATCGGATCACCCGAGATGCTTCTCCGGTTTCCCCGAATTGCACTAATTCCGGCATTGGAATGGCAATTCGCTGGGGACCGTATGTCAGGACCACCACTTGAGAGGCGGTTGCTGGGGAAGGTGTAAACACCACGAATGAAAGACTGGTCAGAAAAACAACGAGGCTGAGGGCTATAAATTTGACCCACTTTTTGGGTAGCTGACTCAGACTGTTAACAAACGTTTTGATTTTTATTTTCATGCCATCGCTCCTGAAGGATTTTTCACCCTTGTTGCTGGCTTCACCCGACCCAAATTATCGGTTTATGAAGCATTAAATAGAGGCAGTCATTCTGCCTCTATAGATTGAGTTGAGTTTATTTAGACCACCCTAAGTTATTCGACTTAGCGCTGCTGAAAAGTTCGGGGACTGGTTTGCTGTCAAAATCCGACCCAAGCAATCCACCTTCACAAATGACGTCAGCTAAATAGGTTTGGACAACTTGGGCGATCGCCAAAACATCTGTCGCCAAGAAACGAATTCGTTCATAGCCTTCTTCTAACAGCGGACCACTGACGCTCAACTGTTGTTCTGGATAGTTTTCTAGCAATTCCAGGAGGGTAAAGCTATCGTTGGCTGCTGCAGAAATAAAGGCATCAACGACTTGAGTAACATTTTCCTCAACTGCAATCCCCAGAACAGGTTCAAGACGGGTGAGAACAAATTGACCGATGGTGCTGTTGAGAATTCGTCTCAAGAATTCCTGGGAAACGGGAATTTCTTGACCCAAAGCAAACCGTAATGCGTCAATATCGCGATCGATGATACCCAACCGGGTGCGAAATTCTGCGGGTTCCGCACCTTCAGTAACAAACCGGCGCAAGTCGCCGATCGAGATGGTCTCGCGAGAATTACCGTACATTAGAATGATTCTATCTACAGCCATCGCGCTGTCACAATTTATGGTAACCGCAGCAGTGACTGCTAAAACCATTGCCAGTCCTAGGGATAAAGCTCTTTTCCAGATCCCATGAAACTGTTTGACCACAAAGGAGAATCTTTGATTAAGATCGAACCCAGAGGTTATATTCATCCACGTACTCCTGATACAACACTTCAGACTTGTCTGTTTTGCAAAGTTGACTATATTGATGTTAGAGGATTTTCTCTAACAGTTTTTTGTTCCTGGAAAGATTCCAGAAAATTGACAATCTCTGTGAAAACAGGTCACTCTTATGTTAATACATTTTCTCCCGTATTTTTTACTGATTCTAAAATTAGAGATTTTTAAACTAATGAAATAATCAGATTAGAGATAGTTATTTATAAGCAATTATATTCTTTCCTTAACAAAAAACTGACTCAGATTTTTTTAAACAAACCCTTGAACCTGTAAACCTTTAATTTTGCTTTTTTCAGCCCTACTTACTCCCCCCCATTTTAGAGTTTGTCTGAATCCGATAACATTAATGGGTAAAAGAAAATAGCCAGTGTTTTCTCATTCCCAGACTAGCTTTACTGCTAACGGACAATCCTCCTGCACTTTTTCTGAATTATCCCTCATCAGGGATTCCTCTATTTCATTTAGCTTTTCAATTTTTTAAACCAACAGTTAGAAAGCTGGTTCCTCGGTTAACTCCGGGATTAAGATCTTATCTTACCGATGGAATTGCGATCGCGCCATCGAAAATTAAATCTTGGCCCGTCATTCCGACTCACTCTTGCTGCACTCTCATCGCATATCCAGCTAGGAACGCGGAGATAAAAGCATCAATAAATCCCATTGCACATGGGTATTCTGAGAAACACCCGTTCCACTTATACTCCGAATTTTTCCCAAACTATTCAGAACGATTTGACCTTCCGGTGAGGCATTAATTTCCGGCGGTACAAACGTATTGACCCAGGCCAAGACAGACCCCATATTCAGATAACAATAGCCCAGGTTATCTTGAGGTAAAGGTTCCAACGCAGCTTGAAAATTAAAAGCATTGGCGAGACTCTGATAAGGTTGTGGATAAAGTTCTTGGAATGGTCCTAGTCCCGTGGTCATCATCAGGGTATCCTCAGAAATCCACCCATGAGCCAATACACTTTCTGTCCTCCCATTTACGTTCATGACCTCCCAACTGGTGACAGAGTTTTCATTAATTTGATGACGAGTAATGGTAATCGCCCCGGATAACTGACTGGCAATCAATTCGTCCAATTGAGTTAATAGGCGTTCCGCACTCGGGCGATCGCTGGTTTCAATAATCGACCCCATTCCCAATTTCATGGTCTCATTCACTGTGGGGAAAAAGCCCTGATTAGTGGGAAAAACAAAAGCGGTAATTTCACCATCCATCCAGGGGAGGATATCTTGTGTCACATCTAAACCCAGGGTGGATTGAGTTAACTCAGGGATTTGATCCAATCCGGGCAAAGTGAGGAGGTTTTGACCCAAAATTGGGCCGATCGCCTGCCACAAATTCCGACTGCCGCCACAGGTGAAGTAGGTGGATGCCGGAAGTCTTGCCGCCATTGGGTTTGGGGTCGGGGACACCAGGGGATCAGGGGGTGGGATTTTGTAAAACCCCCGAGACTGAGCGCGGAACCCGAAGGGTTCCATCCATACCATCAAATCGATCGCACTGTAGGGAGTCGTCAACTCACCCCCTGCCGGATTGATATCCCCGGAAGCGGGTAGAGGAACCAAACGGTTCAATAGGGGAGAGACACTTGAAAGTTGGGCCAGTTGGGGAAAATTGCCATAACCAATCACCAGCGATCGCCCCAATTCAGGGTGCGCTAACGTCCGCTGAAACTGGGGGTCACTCGCTAAACTATTGCTCCTGTCTTTCGTTGCAATCCACCGTTCCAAGGGGGCGCTACTTTGAGCCGCCACCACATATCCGGGAACAATCGCGATCGCCAAACCCCTTGTTCCCTGGGTTTCTGGCGCGGAGACTCCGGGTGGCATCGGGGTAGAATCGGGCAAAATTGGCCTCGTCTGTGCCAATACCGGCAATCCTGTGGGCCATTTGCGCTGTTTGAAAGCCCAGAAGGGATTTAAGGCGATCGGCCAGCTTTGTAGGGACCCTAGAAACCCTTTCTGTTCCCTCGCCATATTTTGACCCGGCCATTCTAACAGCGTCACCCCCTGAAACTGACGTTCCCGGGGCTGTCCGGCGATCGCACTCAATTGGGCCACAAAATTAGGAATCCCGCTCGGGTCCTGAATTGGAGCCACCATCACCGCATTCTCCTGGACAGAGGCCCGAACGGTCCCCTCTGCACCGGGCATCACGGCGATCGCCATCCAGTCTCCCAACCAGGGTTGGATATCCCGGGCAAAATTAACCTCTGCCGGAATATAGGGCAAAAATCCCGGCCCAGAAAACCCAGGCGGGGTGTCAATAAACCGATTTAAGCCATTCCAGGCATTAGCGCGGGTATCAATCAGCAACACCCCGCTGATCTCCCCAGGTAACACCGTAGTCACGGGCGGAGGAGATGTCGGTGCAACCTCGAACGGTACAGGTTGTGCTTGCAGCACTGAACCCGTCGTCAGGAGTAAAACAGAAAGCACTGGTAAAGTGACGCGCTTAAGCACTGAGCCATTTCTCCCTTTTGCGATCCACAGCAAGCGTACCGTATTGAAGAGAGTTTCGCAATTTTCAGACCTGCCGTTCTTTGCCCATACTTAGGACAAAAGCTCAGAGGAGTCCCTTTTTTGAGTCCCAAAGCCCTCGGGTTCGGAGGTTTCCCTAAAAAAAGGGATGAAGGACTAGACAAGGGGGATTGACTATGTTAAATTTTATATTATAATGGGAGGCTTTGCCAAAATATTATTAAAGTCACCACCCGGATTATAAATATAATATTGTACCGAGTCAAAAAAAGCAACCCCCTCCCCCCTATTTTTTTTGCGCTCATCATTGTGTGAGCAGGCATTAATTCAGAAACCCGGTTTGAAAAAACCGGGTTTCTCACGAGCTTACAGATGTTCTCTCACATTTACCGAAGGAACATCTCGGCTAACCTCTGTCTCACACAGAGGCCACAGCGGGGAGCAATGCATCTTTAAGCAATTGCACCTTATCCGTGGCTTCCCAAGGTAAGTCAAGGTCCGTGCGGCCCAGGTGACCATAAGCAGCCACATCCTGGTAAAAACGACCGCCTCGTTCTCCAGGCAGACGCTGCAAGTTAAACGTTTGGATAATCCCGGCTGGACGCAGTTCAAAATTCTTCTGAACCACTTCTAGCAACTTATCTTCATCCACCTTACCCGTGCCAAAGGTTTCAATGGTCAGACTCACCGGGCGGGCGACCCCGATCGCATAACTAATCTGGACTTCGCACTTCTCGGCCAAACCAGCCGCTACAATATTTTTTGCCACATACCGGCAAGCGTATGCTGCACTCCGGTCTACCTTTGTGGGGTCCTTTCCAGAAAATGCACCGCCCCCATGACGGGAATATCCCCCATAAGTATCCACGATAATTTTGCGTCCGGTTAAGCCCGAATCCCCTTGGGGTCCGCCAATCACAAATTTACCCGTGGGATTGAGCAAAAAGCGGGTGTTCTCGTCGGGTTTCACCTGGAGGTCAGAAAAGGCGGGTTGGACGACCCATTTCCAAACATCTTCTTTGATTTTGGCTTGGACTGCCAGGTTATCGGTAATGTCTCCAATCGCTGGGGTGTGCTGAGTGGAAATCAAAATGGTATCAATGCCGACGGGAACCCCATTTTCATAAATCACCGTGACTTGGGTTTTGCCATCGGGACGCAGATAGGGCAGTTCACCATTTTTGCGAACCATTGCCAGTCGGCGAGACATCCGATGTGCCAAGGAAATCGGCATTGGCATGAGTTCTGGGGTTTCGTTGCAGGCAAAGCCAAACATTAACCCTTGGTCCCCGGCACCGATCGCATCGAGTTCTTCTTCGCTAATCTGTTCCCGGGTTTCTTGAGCTTGGTCAACCCCTTGAGCGATATCAGCGGATTGTTCATCGAGGGCGACTAGGATAGAGCAGCTATTGGCAGAGAAGCCATTTTCGGCATCGGTATAGCCAATTTCCGCAATTTTTTTGCGGGCGACTTTGACAAAGTTCACTTGCGCTTGGGAGGTGATTTCCCCGGTAATCAGAACTAAGCCGGTGTTAACGACGACTTCTGCGGCGACCCGACTTTTGGGGTCCTGGGTCAGCAGAGCGTCGAGAATGGTGTCAGAAATCTGGTCGCAGATTTTATCGGGGTGTCCTTCGGTGACGGACTCTGAGGTAAATAAGTAACGACGAGTCAACGTTAAGTCCTCCTGGGATCTGGATAACGATCGTTAAACTATCTTAGTGCAACATTTAACCTTCTCAAACCTACTCATGACTGAGCAATTTTAAGAATAGTAGGGCATCACCAACAATGGTGAAGGCAGCTGCCTGCAAAGAGCGTAGCATGACGCTACGCCCGCCATTCCAATCTCTGGGTGCTTCATATCCACACTCCGGACATCGAAATATTTTGTTTCCTCCCAACTTTTCGTGGATATGGCCACATTCGGAACAAGTTTTAGAGGTAAAGGACTCATTACAACGAACGACCATCACTCCATTTCTGACAGCTATCTGTTCTAAATGTTTCGCAAACTTATAATGACTCCAAGTCAGCATATTTCGGGCAGTTTTTGACCGAATTTTTCTGGTTTGCCGTTCCACCATCTGGGAGGTTTCAAAGGTCGGCAGGAAGATTAACTTGTAATTGTTAACCAAAAAAGAAGCTGACTTATTATGCAAGTCTTTGACTAAGTTTTGGATTTTGCTCCGCATTCGAGTAGCCGCTTTACGCATTTTATAGCGTTGACGTTTGTTCGAGGATAAAGCAATTTTACTCATGAGTTGGTCCAGATGCGTACAGAGTCGATTGATTCTGCCGATGTCGTTCTGACCAATCTCTAAAATTGTTTCTCCATCATACCCAGTCAAAAAGGTCCGGACTCCAGGGTCTAAGGCTATCACTCGTTCCTGTTGAGTAGGAGTCGGTTCTCGATATTCCGGAAAACATCCAAACCATTTCCCTTTCTGATAAAGAAGTTGGGTTCCGTAAGGACATTGTTGGGGAAATTCTTCGGCTGATTTGAACGCCAGTCCTTTAGTTCTTTGGCAATACCAGGTGTCGTTTTTAAAGTTACCGGCCTTGAATTTAATCACTTGAGAAAAAGCTCGACAAGACTTGAACGAGGCTGTTCCTTGATTGGCTTTGGCTTGCCTAAAGGCATCGACAGCATCAGCAACCGCTTCTTGGAGTTGATGTCCTGGCAATTCCTTTACCCAATCTGGGCGATTGGCTTGACGCGCTAACGTTTGTAATGAGAAAGCGGATAAATGGGGTTCCTTTCTCAGATAAGCAATCGTCCAGTTATAAATCCATCGATAAGCTGCCAACCATTGTTTCCAAAGTTTGTAAAGTTCTTTCCCCGGATAAATTCGGATTTTATGAGCGGCATTTGGAGTGGGTTTAGTGGTTGAGTTCCTGGGAGCTTTCTTAAAGGGCTTTTTGGGCTTATTTTTGGGGTCTGTTCCGGTATAACCCAGTAAAAAAGCGAGGGAAGATGGACAGGATATCTTCAATGAGTTCCCTTTTTTTAGGGGGGTGACGTTCATGGAAAACCACGAGTTCGTTTCTTGATTGCTGGCGTAACAACTCAAAGCCTGGTTCTCTAAATCCGACCATTTACCTGGAATAAGAGGCGTCAATGCGTTGGATATCACCTGGGTGTATTCGCTCCAAAAGGGCGCTACAGTTGGTCCGCCTAAAATTGAGCCGGGAATCAACTGCTCGAATGAGTTCAGAAGGGGATTCTGAAGTCTGACAAAATTTAAGGAGTCTTGAAGATTCTTCGGGTCATGAATAACGAGAGACTCTTGCGTTGTCTTCAAACTCTTTGAGGAGTCCTTATGACTGTCTCCCCACGGTGAGGATGGTTTTAATTTCTCCTGATGTTTTGGGGAGTCGCTATTAACATATCGGAACTCCTCGTCTGGAGGCGGCTTTTTCGTTTCATCAGCCTAAACTCTAATGATTGGTTCTTATTATCCAGCATATTTTACCTTGATTTGCCCGCTTAGATATCTGGGGTTGAAGGCTCCGAAGATTTGGAGGACTTCACAATAACGAAACCCTGCTCCAGATTGATACAGGCTCCCTCTAATTAATCAGGGGATGCTGTTTGTTCTGGAGTCCGCTTTTACCCTTGATGGAGGATACCATGCACCGGATATCAGGGTAAGGAATGCAGGACAAGAGCTTTATGAGTGGGAGCCACTCAATGGTTCTCATTCTTCGCGCTCCGAGTCGAAAATGAGAAGATTTATTTAGGTTTAGTCAGGTTTTTATTCACCTTTGAACTTCCCCACGTCTAAAGCCGGGGGATTCCTGCCTACCCCAAAGGGCGACAGCGGGACATTCAAGTATCCCTCTAGACCATCAAAACAACTATCCCTAAAAGAAAAGAGATGATGCAATTTGGCTTACTTCTTTATTGTCCTTG
>NZ_JAFLQW010000091.1 GCF_017313335.1 Phormidium pseudopriestleyi FRX01
CTCCCCTTGGCAAGGGGAGGGTTAGGGTGGGGTTCTTCCCCAGCCCCCGCAGCGTCAACAGCTATACGAATAAAGCCCGCGCTTCTCAGGCTACTCCGGTCCCCTCCCCTTGGCAAGGGGAGGGTTAGGGTGGGGTTCTTCCCCAGCCCCCGCAGCGTCAACAGCTATACGAATAAAGCAGGTCTGCGCGGGCTACTCCGGTCCCCTCCCCTTGGCAAGGGGAGGGTTAGGGTGGGGTTCTTCCCCAGCCCCCGCAGCGTCAACAGCTACACGAATAAAGCAGGTCTGCGCGGGCTATCATAAAAAAACGGCTTTAAAAAAACTAGATTTGGGCATGATTGCTCGTTCCTCTAAGGAGTATTAGTAATTTCCACAATCATTTCTCCTTGGCGTAACTGTTCTAACGCATCCGGCAAAGTAGCAATTAACAATTGTCGCAAGTTGCGGTTAGTGACATTGCCACAAGTTAGCCACAAAATTTGAGGAGGCGCTCCTAAACGACATACCAAGTCGATGAAATCACTATCTTTTGTCATAATTACAACATTTTAGGCTCTGGCGGCTTCAAAAATTTCAACATCTTGAGCATCCCGAAGCCCTAAATCTCACAATGCACTCGCTTCCAAACCCAAGGTTTCTGTCAGCCAATTTGCCAGTGTTGGCGGCAGTTGAGCATCGATCCAAATCTTCATGCCGTTAGTCTAGGAAAATCAGTGCGTCTTGCGGCAAACAGCAGACAAGCTTGAATATCTGCGAGTTCCAAATCAGGAAAGTCTTCTAAAACTTCAGTAACGCTAACATTTTCCGCCAACATTTCTAAAATATCGGTAACTCGAATTCGCATCCCTCTAATACAGGGACGACCACTACATTGACCAGGAGTTTGAGTAATGCGGTTTACCAAGTCATTCGTTAAGTTCATAACCCGTTTTTGTGCTTAATCAGTCATTTTGTTCTCTCATTAATTATACCATAGCACAACCTCAACCTTTAACCTTCCGAAAAGCAACTCCTTTGCATCAGGGGTTGCACAATGATTAAGGATAGGGGGCAACCTCAAAGAACTCCTCTAAGAAACCGGGTTTTTGAGACAATTTCAATTACAAATTAGAGATTTTGATAGAAACCCGGTTTCTGAATCCAAGCCAAGAGACTATTGCTGGGCTTCCATATACGATCGCAGTAAACGGTTAATCTCAGTCTGATAACTGTGACCTTGAGATTTAAACCACTCCAAAACATCACTATCAATGCTTAAAGTTACTTGACTTTTCGCCTGATAATTAGGTAAACCTCGCCTAACTACTACCTTAGTAACCATTTCGTGCGTAATTTCTGGACAATCAGAAAAATCAATTTCTTCATCAGTCATCCTGTCTAGGCGGTTCCAGTCAGTTTGAGAGTTGCTCGAAGTAAATTTGTTGTTCATATTTAGTAGCTTTTCTCGCGGAAATAATCCGAATACATTCTTCTCGTTCTGTATGGACAACAGCGACCACTCGCCCTTGCAACAAACCAAAAGTCACAAACCTCTGCTCTCCATAATTGAATCGGTCATCTTCAACCGTTACGATATCTCCATCAAAAACAATGGAAACATCAATAAAATCAATGCCATGTTTACGGAGGTTCGTAAGACGTTTAGTTTCATCCCATTCAAATTCCATGCCTTGATTGTTACTACATATTGTAACTAAATTTTGCCAAAAATTCATATTAACAGAATCAAATGCCGAAGTTTCCCCCCCTGCTGCGAAGATGACCGAGCGTGAATATGCGATCGCGAAGCGTCTCGGCACGAGAATCGCCCTCATCCTCTCTGAAGAACCCACCGATCCACCCCCCCAAGGCTTTGATAAGGGAACAGCTATCCCCATTTGGAAACATCATGCCAACAACTCAAATCCGTAAATTTTTAGCAACCTTTCCCCTGCCATTCAGGATGACTAGCGACATAGTGCGATCGCCCGCCCGATAGACCCCCCACCCCCACAAAAAAACGCCTGAGCGAACTTGGGCTCATAAAAGAGATGAATTGTCAAGCAGAATTTAGCTTTGTAATCCGGCGGCACAACCGACCACTTCTAGGATTTCCTGGGTGATGGCAGATTGACGTGCTTTGTTGTAGCTTAGGGTTAAAGTTCCCATTAGTTCGCTGGCGCACAAAGTTCCTTGCACCGCTCACAAGAGAGAGTGCGATCTCGATCGCACTCCTTCATTCCTCTAACTATCTTCTACCTCATGAATCCGGGAACGGCTCTGATAGAATCTTTTATAGGTTTTTATATCTGTTATAATTCGCTGATTTGAATAACAAAAAACGAGGGTTTATATCTGAGTTATTTCTGATAAAGTTTGCAAATTTTCTTTTTCCTCTACTAATTCTTTTTTAGAAATAAGCCATTCTTTTACTGAAAATACATATTGTCCCCATTCTTCCGTTGTGCTAGCCAAATCTATTATTTTTGACAATCCGACGCTTCGCTCGTAACCAATATCATTTATTATTTTATCTATATACTGATGAGAATCATTAACAGAGATAATTTGTTGTGCCGCTTTTATTCTTTGGCATTCTTCTGGATTTTTGTTATTATTATCTAATTTTTTAATTAAGCTGTGAATATATTTTTCAGGATTATAGTTTTCGGGAAGATTAAAAGATTTTATTTTTTCCAAAGCACTAGCACGAAGTTTTTTCGCATTTTCATCATTTCCAGTTAAATTTTTTTTAACTTGTTTGTTTTGGTCATTTGGGGTAGGATACTTATCACCATCTAATACAAAAATACTGTTTTCGCAAGAGTCACTATTCTTTAATAGTAAACCCGAAACAAGAGTAAATGCATTGATAGCAGCTCCAAATTTTCCTATAAAAATGTGCTTATGTATTCCAATTTGACTTGCTATTTTATAAACAATTGCTTTGGCTAAATCATCCTCTACAAATAATTCAAGTGTTTTATCCATTTTATCCGTTAGGCGATGGATAGCATCTGGTTTCGTATCATTAAAACAAAGAGTTTTTTCTCCAGAATTGTAAATATGTCTTATATTAATGAGATCAGATAAATCAAGAATTGATTCTCTATGGGTGGTAAATACGACCTGTAGATTATGACTTTCTGCTCTTTCCGAAATAACCCTAACCAAGTTTTTCAAAGCAGAGTCATGTAATAGTAAATCCAATTCATCTATCAAAATTAGGCTATACTTTTTAGCTCTAAAAACTTTTTCTAGAAGCAAAAATATTTTTTGTTCGCCAGCACTCATACTAAGTTGTGAATATTTTATGCCATCAGCTTCAACACCAATCATTTTGGTCTTGCCTGTATCATGAATGTTATAACTTGTGTATTCTCTATTCAAACAAAAAGAGGCTTTTTCTAGAACTGTTATAATAATTTTTTCACTAATTTTGCTGGTTGTGTAATTAATTTTGACACTTTTTCTTTCTGTTTCAATTAGTGGAACGCAATTAGATACCCCAAAATAATATACATTTCTAGTGGGTTGCCTAGCATAGATTGGCATCCATCGATCGCTGGCCTTTTCATAAGTTTTTTCAACCCGCTCATGTAGCTCTGATTCTTTTCTATAAGAATGAATTATTTTAAGGTAACTTCCACTCCATATTGCATCTGTATTAGGTGTAAAAAAATTACTAAATTTATATTTTTCTCCATGTAGTTCATTTTTATTTTTTTCATCGGGTGTAATTTGAGGTGGCTGAAAACAACAGGCTAAGGCATGAATAATAGTTGATTTACCAGATCCATTAGGACCAAGAATAGCCGTGATATTTTTAGTTTCAAATGAAATCAACAAATCTTTGATATTTTTAAGCTGTACGATTTCTAGCTCATGCAAGCGTTGTTGAAAAAATTCCATAATAAGAACTCCGCTAAAAAAAAACTTAACTATGCGGGATGAGTTCATCCCTCACTTGATTAACGCAAATCTTTCCGTTTACGTCGTTGGTTGCCAGTTGATTCTCCTACTACTTTACCACAACCCACTACTTTACGGCCCTCTCTCCCCCCCCACACCCCCCCACAAAAAAACGCCTGAGCGAACTCAGACGCATAAAAGGGATGAATTGTCAAGCGGAATTTAACGTTGCATTCCGGCTGCACCACCGACCACTTCCAGAATTTCCTGGGTAATGGCGGCTTGACGTGCTTTGTTGTAAGTCAGAGTTAACGTATCCATGAGTTCGCTGGCGTTTTCGCTGGCATTATTCATGGCAGTCATTCTGGCGGCTAGTTCGCTGGCGGCTGATTCTTGCAAGGCGCGCAATAACTGATTATTCAGATATAGCGGCAGCAAGGCTTCCAGAATTTGAGCCGGGTCCTGCTCGAAAATCATGTCCCGAGGGAAACTTTCCGGCGCAGCAGTAGAAGCGACTTTTTCGCGCTGGACATCGAAGGAACCGCCTTTACTGGTGAGGCGGAAGATTTCATCGTCCGCGACTTCTAAGCCTTGGCGATCGAGCGGTAACAGCGTTTGCACGACGGGTTTGGAACTGATTAAAGACACGAATTTCGTATAAATCAATTCCACGCGATCGACGCTTTCTGAGAGGAACAAAGATAGCACTTCATCCGCAATTTCTGAGGCTTCTTTGGCCGTCGGAATCTGTTCTAATCCCATGTAGGAAGCGTCGATGGGTGCGTTGCGTCGGCTGAAGTATTGACTGGCTTTGCGTCCGACTAGCACCAATTTATAGTCGAATCCTTCGGCTTGGATTTCTTTAATCCGAGCTTCGGCACGTTTGATGATGTTGTTATTGTAGCCGCCACACAAACCCCGATCGCCCGTAACGACGAGCAACCCCACGGTACTCACTTCGCGCTGTTTCAACAACGGCAGATCCACATCTTCAAACCGCAGACGAGTTTGCAATCCGAACAGGACCTGAGCCAAGCGATCGGCAAAAGGGCGAGTCCCCAGAACTTGTGCTTGCGCTCTACGCACCTTAGCTGCTGCCACGAGGCGCATAGCTTCGGTGATTTTTTTCGTGTTTTTTACTGACTGAATGCGATCGCGAATCGCCTTTAGATTTGCCATAATCCCAAATCAAGAATCAAGAATTTAAAATTAAACCTAATGCATGAATAATTGAGAATGAAGAATCTAATAAACCTTCAATTCTTCATTCCCAATTCTTCTCAATTGCCCGTCTTACATGGTAGCCGTGAAAGACTGAGTGAATTCGGCGATGCCCTCTTTCAACAAGGTCTCAGCTTCATCGGTCAGTTGCTTGGTGCTTTGAACGATTTCGCCATACTTCACCTTGCTAGTCCGCATATACTCACGCAGACCTTTGGTGAAATCGGTGATTTTATCTACCGGAACTTCATCCAAATAGCCATTAATCCCTGCATAAATAATCGCAACTTGCTCACTTACTGGCAAGGGCGAATATTGCTGTTGTTTCAGCAGTTCACGCAGGCGCTGACCCCGGGCCAATTGTTTCTGGGTAGCAGTATCTAAGTCAGAGGCGAACTGAGCAAAGGCTTCCAATTCAGCAAACTGAGCTAATTCTAGCTTCACTTTACCGGCCACTTTCTTCATGGCTTTGGTTTGTGCAGCCGAACCGACCCGCGACACGGAAATACCGGCGTTCACTGCCGGACGTAAACCGGAGTTGAACAAGTCAGAGGATAAGAAGATTTGACCGTCGGTAATCGAAATTACGTTCGTGGGAATGTAGGCGGAAACGTCACTAGCTTGGGTTTCGATGATCGGTAACGCCGTCATGCTCCCTTCACCCATTTCGGTGCTGAGTTTAGCAGCACGTTCCAGTAAGCGAGAGTGGAGGTAAAACACATCCCCTGGATAGGCTTCACGTCCGGGGGGACGACGTAGCAGCAAGGACATCTGACGATAGGCTTGAGCTTGTTTAGACAAGTCATCGTAAATGACCAAGGTGTGCTTGCCTTTATACATGAAGTATTCGGCAATGCTGGCACCGGTATAAGGGGCGAGGTATTGTAGGGTAGCGGGTTCGTTGGCGTTAGAAGTAACAACAACGGTGTAGTCCATCGCACCTTTTTCTTGGAGAGTGGCGACGACTTGAGAAACCGTGGAGGCTTTTTGACCGATCGCCACATACACGCAGATCACGTCCTCACCCTTTTGGTTGATGATCGTGTCAACGGCGATCGTGGTTTTCCCAGTTTGACGGTCACCAATGATTAACTCACGTTGTCCCCGTCCGATCGGAATCATGGAGTCAATAGCGGTGATACCCGTTTGCATCGGTTCGTACACCGAACGACGCTCAATGATACCAGGGGCTTGAGATTCCAACAAGCGGCTTTCGGTGGTGTTGATGTCTCCTTTGCCGTCGATCGGACGACCCAAGGCATCAACGACGCGGCCAATCATCGCTTCTCCCACGGGGACCTGAGCGATTTTGCCGGTGGAGATTACAGAAGATCCTTCTTGGATCTGGTGACCATCACCCATTAACACCGCACCCACGTTATCTTCTTCTAAGTTGAGGGCGATACCAACGGTGCCATCTTGGAATTCTAAAAGTTCGCCGGACATGGCTTTTTCTAGTCCATAAATCCGTGCAATTCCATCCCCAACTTGGAGGACGGTACCCACGTTTGAGACTTTAACGTCTGTGTCGTAGGACTCGATTTGCTGGCGAATAATATTGCTGATTTCGTCGGGTCTGATGCTGATCATCTCAGTTTTTGTTAGGGGTTGCTGGGTAGTTTTTTCTGTAGGGTTTAGGGAGGGTCGGTTCCCTAATGATTTTTTGTGGGTTAGCTGTTGCTGCCTAAGCGCACACCAATCCGTCGCAGTTGTCCGCGTAAGCTGGCATCGAGGACTTGCGAACCGACTTTAATCACGACACCACCAATTAAGTCAGCATCGATTTTCATTTCGAGTTCGACTTGTTGGGCGGAAGTAATTTCTTTGACCTTATTCCGAACGCCTTCTTGTTGAGCTTCATTCAGGGGTACTGCGGAGGTGACTTCGGCGAGTACGGTTTGATTCAGCTTACGCAGCAGGGTAAGGTAATAGTTGGCAATTCCTTCGATGAAGGGAATGCGTCTGCGATCAATCAGCAACATTAAAAAGTTGCGAGTAAAGGGTTGAACTGAATCCCCTAGAATTTGGCCGAGGACATCTTTTTTGTCCGATTCTTTGATAATCGGACTGCCAATAAATTTATCCAAATCGGGAGATTCTTTGAGTAATTTCAGGATGCCCCGCATATCCTCGCCAATTTGCTCGGTGAGGTTATGCTCTTGCGCCAAGGACATCAGGGCTTGAGCGTAAGGTTCAAAAACTTCAGACTGGATGATACTCATCGATTGCCTCCGAGCATCGCAATACTGTTATCAATGAGTTGTTGCTGTTTGCCTTCATCGAGTTGGCTTTTGAGTTGATTTTCAACTCGTTCTAATGCCATTGTTGCCACTCGTTGGCGTAATTCAGCCATTGCCCGTTCTTTAGCCGCGTTGAGGTCTTGTCCGGCTTCTGCTCTCAAGCGTTCTAAATCTTTTTGAGCTTGGGCGGCAATTTGTTGTCTTTCAACGGTGGCTCGTTCTTGGGCTTGGGCTTTGATGTTTTCAGCTTCAGCTTGAGCTTGGGCTAGTTTCTGCTGTTGGTCCGACAGTTTTGCGGCTGCATCTTTCTGACGTTTTTCAGCTTCTTTAATGGCAGATTCTATTTGGGCGCGTCGTTCGGTTAGAATGTTTCCTAAAACTTTCCGACCGAAGTAGAACAGCACGCCAATGACGATCGCCAAGTTAACAATGTTGGTTTCAAAAAAGTCTAAGTTAAGACCGAAACCTCCTTCTGCTGCTTCTTCTGCATGAGCAGCGAGCAACCAAAAAGTTCCCAGAATCATAAGATCGATAACTTCCTTTACTTAATGCCGTCGTTCGTTAGACTGTTTTTAGTTGTTAGAGGAAAAGGTTAATATAATGCTTTGCCTCTAATCCTGGGTCTCTAACTCTTGACTAAGTTTGTGCCGACGAGTTTTTCGAGAATCTGGCGACTTAAGGCATCGACTTGCTGTTCTAAGGAGCTCATCGCTTCTTGCTTCTGCTGCTCGATTTCTCGTTGAGCTTGCTCTCGTTGAGCTTGACTTTCTCGCTGGGCTTCGGCGATTTGGTCCGCTGCGATTTTCTGGGCTTCGGCTTGCGCATGAGCGATAATCTCTTGCGCTTTTTTCCGACTTTGGGCTAGTTCTTGTTCGTATTGCTTTGCCAAGGTTTCGGCTTTGGACAGGCGTTCTTTAGCGCTTTGTTGGCTGGACCGAACATACTCGGTGCGATCGTCGATCGCCTTGCCCAGAGGCTTATAAAAGATCGCGTTTAAAACTACCGCCAAAATGATAAATTGCAGCGCCATGATCGGTAAGGTGGCGTCAAAATCAAATAGCCCACCTTCCTTTACCGCTGTTTCAGCGGCTAGTAAGATCGTCCATTGAATCATAGTAAATCAGCCGCTATTGCTTTCGGGGGTTGAACTGGATGGAAATCGAAATAACAGCGCCCGGTTGTAGAGAGGTGATGTTATAATCGCCTCTCTACAACTGACACCGCTTTAATCTTCTTAAATGAAGGGGTTAGCAAACAGCAACACGAGTGCGACCACCAAGCCGTAAATCGTGAGTGCTTCCATGAATGCCAAGCTCAACAGTAATGTCCCCCGAATTTTTCCTTCTGCTTCTGGTTGACGGGCAATCCCTTCTACTGCTTGTCCTGCGGCATTACCTTGACCGATACCAGGACCGATCGCAGCCAAACCAACAGCAAGGGAAGCAGCGATAACGGAAGCAGCAGCAATTAATGGATCCATGATTGGTTGTTTCCTTTAGTACAAAATGAACGATTTACAGAATGAACGAACTCAGATTTTGGCGGTTTGATCGCGCTCAAAATCCAACTATCAAATCCTGATTTTAGCTAGACAGACGGGAATCACCACACTATACCGAGCGAAGGTTAGTGTTGGATGAAAGGCGCGGTGAGATGAGGATTCCACTCGCTTACAACCTCCCACGCCGTAGGCGTTGAGCCGTGAGCGTGTGGATGGCGAGACGAACGAATCTTTATTGTTTTGAAAAGCACTACCCCACTAAAGCAAATATAATGAGGGAATTCTTTTTTGAACTAAATAAAGTTCAACTCCTTACGGAGTGGTGTTCTTTGCCAATGTTGTTCCAGGTTTGATGCTAATCACACTTTCC
>NZ_JAFLQW010000614.1 GCF_017313335.1 Phormidium pseudopriestleyi FRX01
CAAAATGGCTCTAGAGCCATTTTGGGAGGCCAGATTTGAAGGCACCAGTTATGGATTTAGGCCAGGTAGGTCAACACACGACGCCGTAGCTCGGATTTATTTGGTAATCAATAAGAAAGCCAATCATGTCCTAGATGCGGATATATCTAAGTGCTTTGACAAGATAGACCACGCCTACCTACTGAAAAAGCTCCAATGCACAACTCCAGTCAGAAAGCAGGTGAAAGCCTGGTTAAAAGCTGGAATTATGGACAAAGGAGCCTTTGAAAAGCCAATAGCGGGAACCCCGCAAAGGGGAGTAATATCCCCGCTATTAGCCAACATAGCCCTAGATAGGATGATTCGGGATGTTGAAGCGCAATTCCCAAAGAAACAAGGGAAAAACGCACAGACACCAATTAGAATCATTCGTTACGCCGATGACTTTGTGGTTTTACACCCAGAGTTAGAGGTCATTTACAAAGCTTCTGAGGCAATCAAGGCTTGGTTAGCTCCAGTCGGATTGGAGTTAAAGCCGGAAAAAACCAGGATATGTCACACTCTGAATCCAGTATGGGTTGAAGAAAGTGAATTGACTGAGAATCCCGGATTTGACTTCTTAGGATTTACCATCCGGCAATTCCACATAGGCAAACACCACAGTGGAAAAAGTGGAGCCCCCGTTCCTCACAACCTAAGAAATACCAAGGAAGCGAAGGAATGGGGATTATTGGGGTTCAAAACCATAATAAAACCAAGCAAAAAGGCAATCAAAGCCCACCATGCAGCCCTCAAAGTGGTAATAAAATCCGAAAGAACAGCCCCACAAGCGGGACTCATTCGGCTACCACCGAAGAAGGAAAAACTGTCTGGGTGGATGGAAACGTGCAGAGCGGCTTACAACTATGGGTTAGCCGAGATTAAAGACTGGTGTAATAGCAGGAAATGCTTGATGACACGATGTTCCATAAAACACGAGTACATCATGCCGTCCGACCTGCCATTTCCTAATGAGATAAAACAACTTAACGCATTGCCAAAAGCAAAGAAAGTATTTCCCCGATTAGGTGAAGTCCCTTCTCAAGTTTTGCAGCAAGCCGTAAAGCAGTTACATCGAGGATGGGAAACTTTTCAAGCAAGAGGGACTGGGTTTCCTAGGTTTAAGAAGTATGGGCTCTTTTAGTCTCTACTATTTCCACAGTTTAAAGAATCTCCTATAGCGGGCAATACGATCCTCTGGCCTAAGATTGGCAATATTTTAATTAATTTGCATAGACCGATTCCATATCGTTTCGCAATTAAACAGGTACGCATAATCAAGAAAGCAGATATCTGGTATGCCAGTATTAGTATTCAGTCTGATGTTAATGTACCCGCTCATAAGCCTCATGGTCATCCGATTGGAGTAGATATTGGCTTAGAAAAGTTGATCGCGACCCGTGATGGCGTTCTCGTCAAACCACCCAAATTTCTTAGGGGAGCATCCCAATGCTCGCCGCCCTCACCCTTTTTGGGAGAATGGGGCTGGTGGGGGATGAGGGCAGACTGTCCAAACATCGGATGCACCCTTTTTTAGAAAGATGCTCTTCAAGCTGAAATCGCTGCAACGCAGACTAGCTAGGAAAAAGAAACGGTCAAGTAATTACGAGAAGCAACGCATCAAAGTAGCGCGGATGCACCACACAATTGACAATACTCGCTCATATTTTCACTTTGAACAAGCGAATATGTTCTGTGTGAGTCTGCTGACATGGTAATCATGGAAGATTTAGACTTTCGGATTATGGCTAAGGGGATGCTTGGCAAATATATGCTTGATGGTGGATTTGGACAATTTCGTTCGATCGTCAAGTATGTTTGCTGGAAGTTAGGAAAATTCTTTGCAGAAGTCAATAGCCGAGGGACAAGTCAAGAATGTCCTGAATGTGGTGCGATCGTTAAAAAAACCTGAAAGTAAGAGTTCATCATTGCCTTGAATGTGGGTTCACCATTGACAGGGATGTTGCTTCAGGTTTAGTAATTCGTAACCGAGGGATTGCCCTCATTAGTTAGTACCGATGGATGGTCGGGAAAGGAAACTGTCTGTTCCGGCGATCAAGCGGGGGCCCCAAAGTCTAGCCAAGTGCCGAAATCCCGTAAGGCTTGCCTTGAGCGCAGCCGAAAGGAAACAACCAGAAAATCTCTGAAGTGATTCAAGTAAGCCAGCACGCGATCCGCCCAAGCGGTCAGTGTCTGGAGATGTCACTAGTGCAGGGATAAATCCCTACAAATCAAGAAGACCGCCTCAAATTTGCTCAAATTCCCTGGATTTCTCTTTGACAATCTCCGTCGCGATCGCGACGGGGATTCTTAAGACTGTACAGCCTTAATATCCCTATGGTCAGGGTTTCCGGGCGCAATCCTTTGTCCAAAAATGGCGGTCTGCTATCAAGCGTCTGACAAGGAGCTTCCTCGGTCGTGACTTTCCTCCAGTCCGGGGGTAGGTTTTAACGTCTTTTACTGACGATTTAATCGGTTCAGAACCTTAGTATGGGTTGTGATTAATTATGTTGAGCATCCGTACTGCTGTTAAGCTAGATACTTGATTTCTCAAAATTCGCAACTTTCGAGTCTTTTGACGATAGCACACTGGCCAGACATTTGTGCAATTGGTAGAGCTGATAGGCAGGATAAATCCTGCCTATCCCTTTCATCCCTGGACTAAAGTCACAGGGTTTTCAGGGTATTTTTTATAAAATCAAGGCAACATTGCCACAAAAGAGATCTCTTTGTCCTAAAGAGCAAAATTCCCACCGCATAAGCCTGTGGGAATGATTGGGGTCTCACCGGAATTGCTCCGAACCCGGATTTTACCCGATCGCAATACCTCTGAAGGTTGGCAAACTGCTCCAGTCACAAGCTACGATCCAGTTATTGTTCGTCAAGGAAAAGTATTTTATGAATCCTAAAACTGAAACCGAAGCCATCTCCACCGAAAAATCTACCCAGTTAGCTGAGGAAGCCGCGCAACTTAGAATTGAGATCAACGCCTCAGAAGCAGGGGCGTTGGCCCCTTTCTCTCCGGCTACTCAAGAACCGAGTCAATTCGAGGAAATCGTGGATAGTGTCACGGCCATCTTAGGGGATCTGCCGATCTATGTCACGAGTTTCGTCAGCGAGTACCAACGACCCATTATTACCGTCGGACTGTTTTTGTCTGCACTGGTGACTGTCAGAGTGATCCTCGCGATGGTGGATGCTGTGAATGATGTCCCCTTGCTTGCTCCGTTTTTTGAATTTGTGGGCATCGGATACTCGGCGTGGTTTGTCTATCGCTATTTACTCCGGGCCTCTAACCGTCAGGAGTTAGCCCAGGATATTTCTGCCCTCAAAGACCAAGTGGTCGGCCACCATCCTATGTAATCAGAATATCACCCATTTAAAAGACCCTCTCAATAATCTGAGAGGGTCCTTAATCGCTAATCCGGGTCAAGGTTTGGGGTGCAATATTCTCATAAGACCTCATGGTATGCGGGAAACGAGCGTCACTTTAGTGCTCAGAGGTCCGCGACACGAGCGATTTTAATCGCCGTGGTCTTTGTCTTGTTGACACTCCCGATGTCTAAAGACACGGGGATTCTTGCACAGCCTTAGACCAAAGCCTAAGTCTGATGGGCACTGTCAAAGTGCCTCTAATAAGTCCGCTCAAATTAGATTTGAACTTTCCCTTTACGTTTAGGTTACGA
>NZ_JAFLQW010000334.1 GCF_017313335.1 Phormidium pseudopriestleyi FRX01
CAGGATTTAACTCCCCTCACTGGGGAAGATATTGCAGATTTAGTGCTGTTTTGCGTGACTCGACCCCTCCATGTGAATATTAGCGAAATGTTGGTGGTGCCAGTGGATCAGGCGAATGCTACCCTTGTTCATCGGCGACGTTAAACTTAAAAAGATGCGCGTGAAGGACACAAGACAGATGCAATCTACGACTCAGGGTGAAGGGTTAACAATCGCCCAACTCAGGGCGATATCCAAGGGCAATAGACTCTCAACTTGGCGAGGGTTTAGCTTGGCGGTGATTTGTGGTGTACCGGATTTTGGGGAATAGGGTCGTGACACCGGCAAAGCTAGAAGCACAAGCGAAACAAGGTGATCTGCGGGCGATCGCCACCTTGATTGATGACTGTTTAACTCCCCACGGGATGAGAGTTCAGGTGCGCCTGCATCAGGGTTTACTGTCGGTGAGTGTTCATGCGCCGACTCCCAAACATCGGCAATGGTGCGTTTCTGCGATTCGGGAACTGCTGATCAAGTTGAGAATTCCGGCAGTCGCCCGGGTCCGGATTTTGGGCAAAAATCGCGATCGCTCAGTGATCTGGAATGAAGAATTTGCCCTCGGGAATGGATCTCATGTGCGGAACGGTGCCACCCGACGGCGCAGAAGGCGCAATTCTCACCCCAACGGTACATTGTCCGCACCGACGACCCTCAATCGTCGTTCCGCCTCAACGGGAGCGAAAAAGAGGCGATCGCCCAAGACCAAGCTGCAAAAAGACCCCTGGTTAGCGGTTAATTTATCCGTCCTGTTTCCGGGTCTCGGACAGATTTATGGGGGAAAATTTTTCCGAGGGTTGGGAATTATTTTAATTGAAGCGGTCTTAATTACCGTGGCAGTCGTTTCGTTCTTTAGTCCCGAAGGAAATACTCTAACCAGTTTGGGATTAGTTTTGCCCATTCTTGGCATTTATTTGGTCAATATTATTGATGCTCATCGATGTTTTAAAACCCTATCTTTCTTGCGGTTGGAACGGGTTCTTAAAAATAAAAGAAATAAAAATAATCCTTGGGTTGCAGTGTTTTTATCGCAACTGTTACCGGGACTGGGCCATTTCTATTTAAAAAATTTCGGCCTAGGCGCAGTCTTGATGATTAGCCTAGTTTTTGCTTCTAATATTGCCCGATTACATCCGGGATGGTTGCTGGTTCCGCCTTTACTGTATGCGATCGCCTGTTACCATGCTTATTTTTCCTGTCCGCGATCGGCCCTCCATTCCCAGGACCCGATTGTAATGATTGTGATTTTGATTATCGCCTTCAAACTCTCAGGGATTTTTATTCCCGCTTGGGTGGAACATGATTTTGTCCAACGGTTTACGATTCCTAGTGATTCGATGGTTCCCACTCTCCGTTCGGGAGACCAAATCATCGCTCTAAAAGCTCGGGGGCGTCCTCCGCAAAAGGGGGATTTGATTGTCTTCCGTCTTCCGGAATTTGCGAAAACTCTTGACCCGAATGCTGGAGATTTATTTATCAAACGCACCATCGGGATGCCCTTAGATGTACTCCGACTCAAGGATGGGATTATTTATATCAATAATGAGCCGCTTTCCGAGGACTATGTTGCTGGCCCTGCTCAGTATAATTTAGACCCCCAGATAGTCCCGGCAGACAGTTATTTTGTGTTAGGCGATAATCGCAACGATAGCTTTGATTCTCACGTTTGGGGATATGTCCCGAGAAATCACATTATCGGGAAGGCGTATAAAATCTACTGGCCCCCAGAACGGATCGGACCTTTGCGGTAAATCCTGGGATGGCGATCGCCAAAAGAGACGTGCCGAGCACGTCTCTTTAGACTATACCGGATCTCCCTGTCTTAAAATCGTAAACCGACGCCGCCTTGCAACGAGACAGCAGGTTTGCTTTCATCGTCATAAGCATCCAGGGCAATCACCGCATTCCCAAAGATGATGAATCGGGTATTGGGAACGGCAAAATCTACCCCGGGTTGAATGGCAAAGCTAACTTTTTGGCCCACGGGTGTATCTCCAGTAGTGAGGGCCGCACCTGCACCCAAGTAAATATCCGTTTGCCAGGTGAGGGGATAGTCGTAGGAAATGGTTGGAACCACTGCCGTGCCATCGCCGCTAAAAAATGCTTGGGCGCGTAATGAAATCGGCACCGGGAGCAGTTTATAGCGTGCTGCCAGTAAGAAAGAGTTTTGCCGATCGCCCTCTAGTTCCGTAAGTCCAGCGGATCCACCAATCCCAATATAACTCCCATAAGCCGCTTGCGCCGATGCCGGTTTACTAGATAGGGCTAAACTGCTGGCGATCGCCACTGTCCCTAACATGAGCGCACCCAAAGTTGATCCAAATTTTTTCAGACGTTCCATTTCCTTACTCCTCTATCCCACTACAAATAAATACTTCCAATGTTCCGTCGATTCTAGCTTAAGTTGAATCGCCGGACCATCACCCAGTCTGTTTCCCTATCCCATTGGGAATGGCACAACCCAGAGGAGTCAAGGGTTTGAATGAAGGGTTAACTCCAGTTAACCCTAATGTCAAAATTTGGGTATTTCAACCCCAAACCGGGTTTCAGGTGGATGGAATCCTCACCCAAGGCCCTAGGGATAATCAACCCCTTAAGGTTGGGAACAGAGGGGATAAATCCCCCCTTGGGCGCAGATATAAACAATTTGTTTATCATCTAAATTTCGCGCTTGGGTAAAATCAACCCCCCGCAAAAATCCGGAGGTGGAGGGTTCGGGGGATTGGATCAGGCGATCGCCTCTTTGAGTTTGCGGTTTGAAAAACACGGCCCCTTGGAAATCCGCCCCTTCCACATTCGCCCCTTGAAAATTCACCGAGGTGAGATCGCTTTGCTGGAAGTTGACATTTTGTAACTGAGCAAAACTCAAATTTGCACCGGCCAATTTCGTCCCGCTCAAGTTAGCATTTTGGAGATTAGACTGGGTGAAATTAGCCCGACTCAAATCCGCCCCCTGCCAGTCCGATCGCGTTAGGTTCGCTTTTGCCAGGGTTGCGCCCGTTGCCACCACCCGGGGGAACCTTGCACCCGTAGCCAGAATTCCGGTTAAGTTGGCTTCCCCTAACTGAGCACCCACCACAGAGGCATTAGTGAGGTCCGCGAATCGGAAATCTGCTCCGATCGCCTGGGTACTGCTGAGGTTGGCACCGGTCATTTGAGCATTGGAGAGGTTCGCCCGGTCCAGTTTGGCCCGACTGAGGTTGCTATAGGCGAAGATAACATGACTGAGAAATGCCCCAGTAAAGTCGGCATCGGTGAGGATGCTGGCGGTAAAGTCGGCTTTTTGGTCATCCACAGTTCCGAAACGGCGATCGCCTCCGGGACTGGAAAATTGACTGCTTTTAAAACTGGCATGGGTTAAAATAGCACCCCGAAATCGAATCCCGGATAAGTCAGTTTTTTCTAACACCAAGGTGAAGGGGGCCGCGAACGTGGTGATTTGGCCCAAATGAGTGCGGCTGAGTTCCAGGGTATCGAACTCAGTGCTATAAAGTTGGAGGAGTTTGGCGATCGCCCGTTGGGTGGCTTGGAGTCGCAGTTGCACCACTTCCAACTGCTCCTCATTGGTGCTGTAACGCAGGGAATCCAGGTCTGTGCGGGTGGATTGATTTAATTTTTGCAAATAGGGGAGCGATCGCGCTCCACTGCTGACTAAAGCTTGCTGGAGGACATCCAGTTGAGCCGCGTCAGTTTCCAAGGCCAGCATATCCGCTAAAATTTGGTACTGGGCCTCGGGATTATCTAAACTGGCTAATCCGAGAATCGCACCTTGACGCTCATCCGATGCAAATTGACGGACCCAAGTGAGAAACTTTTCCTGATCCCGCGCCGCCTGAGTCCGGGCATTTTCTTGAGATTGAATATAAAGTTGAGTCGTGACAAAGGTTCCCAAAATTGCAGCCAGACCCATAGCCAATGCCAGGGCCTTTTTCCCGCTACTTTGAAGGCGCATCCCATTCCACCACTGATCTAGCAAGGGTTTTGATTCCGGCCTCGGTTCAATGACACCTTGTGCCTCTAATTGAATTCCCACCTGTTTTGAGTTGCTGCTGTTCATGTTTCTACTAGGTCCCGAAACGCTGTGTCGGCTACTGCGGACCCACGTTCCGGCGAGGCGATCGTGCAGGGTGCGGCACTTGGGATCAAAGTAACTCCAGAGTCCATCAAAGGCCACCATCAAGGCCGTTGTTACTCCCAAAATTACTAAGTCCGGTACCGCGCCTGTAATTAGCCAGATTACATAGGCGCTGGTGAGGGTCACTCCCCAGCGGCCTACTGCCTCTCGCAACAGTGCACGCCCAAAACCAGGCACTTTTCCCGCATCCGTCACCACCTGGAGGCGCAACCAGCGCTTCGGTAAAGTCTGACCCGTGAGTCCGAGTAGATATAACTGCCAAATACTGACGCTCAAGGCGGCGATCGGGCCAATTGTCCAAAGGAAATTGACGAGGGGAGGGACCAGACGGGTGCAGTTGAGTCCTCGGGGATTGTTACAAGTCGGAGGCAGCGCCAGGGTCCGGGCGATCGCACCTTCCAGACTCGCCAGAACCGGATTCAGGGGGACAGGTTGCACATTCAGATACCGCGTGGCGTGCCATCCCAGAGACAGGGGAACTAAGGCGCTAACGGCAATCAGCGCCAGTTCTACTGTACTCGCGGCCAACCGTCGGGGAAATACGGTCACGGGGTGGACTTTCCCCGAACTGCGGGGTTTGGTTCTTTTAGTCGATTGGACCTTGGGGAAAGTCCGCTTTGGGCCTTTAGATTTCCCAGTCACTCTTATTGATTTGGGTTGGAGGATTTGGACGCTAAAAATAATTTATATCCCACAAACCCTAACACCCCTACTGCGGCCAAGGTAAAGGCTAACCGAACTAAATTTAAGACGGTACTCACTGCAGATAAGGCAAAGACTCCCCCCACGGCGATCGCCACCAATTTTCCCCCATCGGGCAGTTCTTGATACCACAGGGTTAACTGTTGGTAGACCGATTTTAAGGAAGGGGAGGAAGGCGTAGAACTCGGCAAGGGTTGCGGTTGGTCGATTTGCGCCTCTAACTCTTGCAGTTGGCGCTCTAATTTATGGCGTTCTTGAGGATTCATGAGCTTTCAATGATTCGAGGAGGATTTTATTTGACTCCAGTCCCCCATTAGACTGGGGAAGCTGTTCCTGTGATTGTAGCGAACCCAGGTCTGAACAGTCTGTTTTAACGGGCTGACTCGGGAAAATTGAAGGCAATTTATGGGTTTTGCCAACCCTCATGATGAAGACATTTAGGAGGAGTTTGGGCAAAAAATAGGTAATTTAACCGCTATAAATCCGCACTTTGGCTGATTTTTTTCCCCAGGGTTAACAGTAGGATTAAAAGAGATTGAGAAATGTGCATGGCGAACCCCCAAAAATTTGGGGGTTTTTTATTGCGGTCAATTCGCCCAATTAGCCGATCAACTATAGCCGTTCTCATGTGCGTGAGTAGGGGCGCATTGCGCCCCTACATGAAATAACGATTTTTTGTCATTAAATTTACCACAAATTCAGGGCAACCCCTAAAGGAGTCATTTTCATCCAACCCCGTTGACAGGGCTAGAGTAAAACCCCGCACTCTTCAAGATGTCGGTTTTTGCTCTATATAAGACTCAAAGCGCGATCGCAGTTGTTCTAAGGTTAATTTTTGCGTCCAATATTCGACTAAGGCATGACCAAAGGCCCAGGCATTGCGATCGCTGGTTCCCCGATTATCCCGCAGCAAGGGCCACAGGGACAGTAAATCAAACTGAAAGGGTTTGGCGTCGGTATTAAACAAATTAAATAAGTCATAGCCCATTTGCAGTTTACCAATCACTACGGGTAACTGTTCTACCGGAATTTGTTCCGCCAAGGCATAAGCAAGGGTCGGGGACCCGGTGGAAAGGGTGGAAATGAACTGGAGTACGGGACTCTTGAGTAACGAGGTCAATCCTTGGGTGGTTGCCATCTGGAATGTATAGCGGTCAATAATTTTAGCTGAAGCAACAATCCGGGATTCGCGATCGCGCAAAAATCGGGCTAGGCGCTGTTGTTTCGCGGGGTCGATCGCCTCAATTAGTGCTACCGCCAGGGTATCTGCATTCCACGGCGATCGCCCTTGTTGTGAGTCCTGGGTCACAATTGGTAAAATGCGATCGCAATATTCCCCCAATTGTTCGGTGCGATATTGGGTTGCTTCCCGAATCGATTTTTCTTTGGGTTTATCCCCCCAAACCCAATCATAAGGAGGATTCCACTCCCGAATCGGACGCAAGCGATCGACTTGAGTCACAATGGCGATCGCTGGTAAATCTGACACTTGGTCCTTAATTTCTTTGAGAAAATCCACATCCATTTGTAGGGCCGGATCTAAAGCGGGGGTCACCAACAATAACAAATCCGCAGTTGTGCCATAGTCGAGCACCATCTCTCGCAAATCGGCACGTTTTGCTTGTTCATATCCCGGAGTATCCCATAAAATCAGGGTTTCCCCGCCCTCACTCTGCCAATGATAGTTAGATATTAAATCCGTACTCGGCAACAAATCCACCTCGGCGCGATCGCTGTCAAACAATGTATTAATCAGACTACTTTTTCCCGCCCCAGTCCGCCCCACTAACAAAATATTAACGGGTTTTTGTGCGACATTTTCCACAGGTTCTGCCTGGGAGATAATCTCTCGCAGAGTTTGGGTTTTTGCCTTGGGTAAAGCAGGAGTAGATATCTGTGAGGCAGTCTCGGGTAATGTCCGCTTCCCATACAAAGTAGCCGCTTGCCGACTCAAATTCCGTAATGCTGCTTCTCGCAACAGTTGTCCCAAATTCACTAACAATTCTTGAGTGGCCCGATTACTAGAACCCTGAGAGGCCACTCGTGCCGCTGCTGCAGCGGGATTCACAAACCATTGTACCCAGTTCCAAACTTGAAACAGTTTGCGTGCGGAAGGTTCCAATTTTTGATACATTTGATATGCTTGAAAGGCTTGTCCTACGGTGACTTGATTGAGGGCTGGTGAGAGTTGTTGCATCCAGCGGTCCATATCATCAACGGTGCCTCGAATCAGTCCATAAGCTTGGGGAATGTAAATGTTCAGCAGGGGATATTTGACTTCGGGATTATAAATTAAGGCGATCGCGGTTACGACTTCCTGACATCGGTTCCCAAAGGTTTGTAAATCCTCCCAAATCGGCGGGTCAGTCCGAGAGGTTTCTAATATCTTTTGTAAGGCGATTTCAGCTTTTTGAGTGGCTTGATCGGCAGTGGGTCCGGTGTTTTGTTGTTTAGACTCTTCGATGTCCTGATTCACCTGGGCGATCGCTGCTTCCATTTCCGCCATCATCGGTTGAGTCCACTGCACTAACAGCCACCGCCACCCCACTAAAACGAGGGTAAATATTGCCCAAATCCAGTTCAAATTCCATTCATGAATTTGGGTTCCGGCTGCTATGAGTAAAAAGCTGACTATAGCGGCGATCGGCAGGGCTAAAATCACCCATTGCCAAGTTTTTAATCTAACCATTTATCTATGCCTCCTGAAATAAATTGGGTTTTCTAAATGGATATGGAGTGAACAGCGCCTAAATTCGTCTGGGTTGACATCATCGGTGCATCCGGTCCTCCCCACAATTTTAGACTAAATCTCATAGGGCAAGAGGACTTACACGGAATCCAGTTTTCAAAGGTCTATAAAAACCCGCAGCCTTTAGGATTCTGTTGGCTAATCACATGGGGGGTGCTACCCCCCAAGCAACCTAGGACTAGAATAAGAAAGAGTGGAGACAGGATATTGAGCTTTAAGAACAGCAAAAGCACTGGGAGGACGGATGGCCCTATAAGGCTTTGTCCACCACTCAAACAAACGACTTACATTCATAGCTGTAGCTATTGCTATATGCTGTAAATGGGTGAGGGCTAGACCCGCATAACGAGAGCGACGTAAATCAAATGCCCTC
>NZ_JAFLQW010000440.1 GCF_017313335.1 Phormidium pseudopriestleyi FRX01
CAGAAACCCGGTTTCTTGCTTCTGGGTAGAGGGTCAGAAACCCGGTTGAAAACCGACTAAAAACACCACTGTATCAGGCTTGCAGTCGTCTTTAGACGACTTGATTCTATCAGGCCGCCAATCGATTTATCCCCCGCCGTTTGTTGCAACGGGTGCAAGACTCAGGTGGAGTCTACCCCGCGTCCCGAGGACAAAGGTGGCTTCTCATAGCCCTCCCCTTGGCAAGGGGAGGGTTGGGTGGGGTCTACCCCGCGTAGGAGGAACCTCCGTTCTTGTGGCCCCACCCTTGAGGGTGCAGGCAAAAGTTCCCAAGCTAGTAACAATCCCCTATAATCAACAAAGCTTTTGAAGATTTGTTGCAAATCGCCCCTTAGCACCCAGTCTGGATCCTGTATTCGGGGATTGAGGGAACTCTCAGCAATCCGGGAAATTCATATATCTGTATGAAAGTTGCTCTCAAATCCTACGGATCCCAGTCCAAGCATAACGAGCGTTATGGAATTTATACTGTTCCCATGACCCAAAACTGGCTGATAAACAACCTAGGGACTGCCTTTCAGTCCGTCGCTGCTTCCCTCTCCAGGCCCCAGAAACGTCTGATTCTGTTGAGTCTGGATACGGCAGTCTTTCTCGTCGCCATTTATGGGGCATTTGGACTGCGGTTCAGCAGTCTGTTTCCGGTTCAAGAAACCTGGCCCTATTTATGGCTGATTCTGCTTCTGATTGTAATCAAGCCTTTGGTCTTCCTGGTGACGGGAATGTACCGCCCGGTGCTGCGGTATGCAGGCTTGGAATTTTTATTAACCGCCACTAAAGCGGTCCTGTTCAGTTCCGGGGCCTTTGTCCTGCTGGCCTATTTATTTGAATTCCTAAAATTACCGCGCTCCATCCTATTCAACGATGCCCTACTCACCCTGTTATTGGTCGTGGGCGTGCGTCTGTCTCTGAGATGGTTGGTTAATACCCTGATCGGTCTGCCTCGGCAAAATCAAACCCCGGAACGGATTGTGATTTATGGTGCTGGCTCTGCTGGGTCTCAACTGGCTCAATCCCTCGCCCATCACGCCAGTTACCAACCTGTTGCCTTTGTCGATGATGACCCCTCTTTAGCCAATCAAAATATTCAGGGACTCCCGGTCTATTCCCCCACTACATTACCGAGACTCCAACTCCAAAAGCCTTTTGATACTATTTTATTAGCAATGCCTTCGGTCGATCGCCTCAGAAAGCGGCAAATTTTAGAAGGCTTACAGTTCCTGTCCCTGCCGGTCAAAACCGTTCCCTGTATTGGCGAGATTTTATCCGGTCAGGTCTCTATTAGTGAAATTAGAAATATTGATATCGCCGACCTCCTCGGTCGAGAAGAAGTCATCCCCGATCCAGAATTGCTGCGGATGAATATCACTGGCAAAACGGTTCTGGTCACGGGTGCCGGGGGGTCAATTGGCTCGGAATTGTGCCGCCAAATTGCTCAACAACAGCCGAAATGTTTGGTGCTATATGAATTGGGGGAATTTGCCCTCTATAGCATCGATATGGAGTTAGCAGAAGCCTATCCGACCCTCAAGCGGGTGGCTTGTTTGGGGTCAGTCAATGATGAAAACCGACTAGCTGGAGTTCTGACCCAATATCAGGTGGATACGATTTATCATGCCGCCGCCTATAAGCACGTTCCCTTAGTGGAAGCCAATCCCTCTCCGGGAATTATCAATAATGTGGTGGGAACTTGGACTACGGTGCGCTGTGCGATCGACTGTCGGGTTGCTAATTTTGTGTTGATTTCCACAGATAAAGCCGTTCGTCCCACGAATATCATGGGGGCCAGCAAACGGGTAGCGGAACTGATTGTCCAAGCTTTAGCGGAGCGATCGGGGATTTCCACCCGGTTTACCATTGTTCGGTTTGGCAATGTGCTAGATAGTAGTGGTTCAGTGGTTCCCCGATTCCGCAAGCAAATTGCTGAGGGTCAAGCCATCACTGTCACCCATCCTGAGATGACTCGTTATTTTATGTCCATCCCGGAAGCCGCCCGCTTAGTGATTCAGGCTGGAGCAATGGGAAAACGAGGGGAAATCTTCTTGTTAGATATGGGTGAGCCGGTGCGGATTTATGATTTAGCTTTGCAGATGATTCAGCTGAGTGGGTTAGTACCAGGAAAGGATATTGATATTAAAATTACCGGGTTAAGACCGGGAGAAAAACTGCACGAAGAATTATTGGTCGATAGTGCGAATGCTCGACCGACTCAGCATCCTAAAATCTTCTGCGCTCAAGAAGCTAAAATCCACTGGGAATTTTTACAGCCTCTTTTAGAAGCATTGGTGCAAAAAACTCGAACTGATGATGGGGTGGCAATTCGAGCAGAATTGCAACGTTTAGTTCCTGAGTATCAGCCTTCTTCGGTAGGTTTTCGCTCTGCTCGGTTAACTTCACTTTCTACTGTAGAAGAACCCAAAGGTATGGGCGCTTCAAAACTAAATAGCTCTGGAAAAAATGAAGCAACGGTGTTTTCGAGTCTGCCTGTAGAGGGAAGAGGTGCTGGCAGTGATAGCTTTACTTTGCCTTAACAGCGCCAAGGAACCGAGGTTGAAGCCCGAGGTTCAGGAGGGGAAATTTTTTCAATGTAGAATGGGATGAAATCCTCTGTGTGGGTCAACTGACTGTTGCTCAAGTCGGTAAGATAGGGCGATCGCCTTGCTATCCCCAGATTTGGTTGTCCGACTTCCCACGAGTTGAGGTTACCCCATCTAATATCCCCGAGTTGATTGCTCAGGCATTAACCCATAAAAAATACGGGGTTCTTCTATAATCCCTATGGTTGCTCAATTCCGATTTCCCTACATAAATTCTTAAGCGACAAATCCATTTTTAACAATATGGTCAGTGCAGAATCCTATTCTCCCCAATCTCATTCCCATCCCTGGTCTAGCAGACTGGACCTCCGACAACCGATCGCCCAGTCAGTCTCGGGGTTGACATTCTCTATATTCATCGCCCTAACAGCAGCACTCCCGGCTGTTGCACAGCCCTCCTTACCACCGGGACAAGAACCCCGACTCTTGGCCCAGGGAGCAGCCTTGCAAGAAGCCTATACCCTCGGTCCTGGCGATCGCATTCAAATCGATATTTTTAACGTCCCCGAATACAGCGGAGAAAATGGTCAACACCAAGTCCTAGTCGATGGCACCTTAAACCTCCCC
>NZ_JAFLQW010000078.1 GCF_017313335.1 Phormidium pseudopriestleyi FRX01
TGATTACCAGATAGAATTGCGTGAGGGAAACCTGATTGTCATGGGTCCATCAGATATTGTATCCAGCTACATTGGTGCACAGTTGAGCTTTCTCCTCAATCTGTGGGTGAGCCCCCGTCGCCTGGGGTTAGTTTTTGACTCTAGCGGGGGGTTCATTCTGCCGAATGCAGATTTAACCGCCCCGGATGTTTCTTATGTCTCGCGATCGCGAATGCCTCGCACAGTCCGTTATTTTAGCGAAGTCGTTCCAGATTTAGTAGTAGAAATCAAATCTCAAAGCGAAAAGCCCTTCGGGCATAGCTTCGCTTACCGCATTACAAAACTGCGTGAAAAAATTCAAATGTTTCTGAAACAAGGCGTTAAAGTTGGCATATTAATTGACCCCGATGAATTAACGGTTACCCTTTATCACCCCAATCAAACCCCCATCGTTTTTACAGATACAGATATCCTGACGCTGCCCGAATTGCTACCCGGGTGGGAATTACAAATTGCTGATTTATGGCCCCCAGTGTTTGAGGAAAATGAGGATTAAATAGAACGACTTTGCGGGTCGAGGGCGTCGCGTAATCCATCTCCGATATAATTAATACTGCTAACCGTTATAAAAATTGCCAGTCCTGGAAAAATCGCCTGATGGGGTGAGGTTTGTAAGTAATCTCGGGCATCATAAAGCATTCGTCCCCAGGTTGGCACATCTGGGGGAAAACCTAATCCGAAAAAGCTGAGGGTGGATTCGGTAATAATGGCATTCCCGATCGCCAAGGTTGCCGCAACAATTACTGGACCGATAATATTCGGTAAAATATGAATCCAAATAATCCGTCGGGGGGATGCACCTAAAGCACGTGCAGCAGTGACAAAATCTAATTGTTTAACCGTTAAAAATCCGGCCCGAACCAGTCTCGCTACAGACATCCAGGTGAGGGAACCAATAACCAGAACAACTAGGATAAAAATGCCAAATTCTGGCCCAGCAACTGCCCGAATCGGGTCACGAAACAGGTAAACGACTAATAGGAGTAAGGGTAACTGAGGAAGGGCTAAAAATAAGTCAGTCAGACGCATGAGTAAGGCATCAATGACGCCGCCATAATATCCGGCAACTGCACCGATGAACACTCCAACGGTAATCGCTACCAACATGGCAGCGATACCAACGGCGATGGAGATTCGTCCTCCGGATAACATTCGGGCGAGGATATCTTGACCCAGGGAATTGGTGCCAAAGGGATGATACCAACTTGGACCCGTTGAGGACCGACTGAAGTCAATTTCATCAATGGCGGTGGTGTAAAAGAAGGGACCGAAGATAACGCAGAGGAGGAGAATGGTGAGGGCGATCGCACCTAAGACCGCCATTTTATCTTGATAAAATCTCTGCCATGCTTTTTTACCTAAATTGGGCATAAAAGTTGGAGTCAGTTCAGATTGAATCGGGTTAACATTGGACATAATTGAAATGAAATCACTAAATTAAGTGAGGGATGAAGAAGGCGATTATGGATGATATTTCACTCTGGGGTCTAATATCGCATACAGCAAATCAGCCATCAAATTAAAAATGACAATTAACACCGCATAAATAAAGGTAATTCCCATCACTACTGGGGTATCACTCCGATAAATTGAATCAATTAACAATGAACCAATTCCAGGCACTCGAAACACCTGTTCGGTGACTAATGCGCCAGTAAATACAGCAGGAATATCTAAGGCAACCAGAGTCACGACAGGAATCAAAGCATTCCTTAAAACGTGCCGCTTGATGACTGTGAATTTAGATAACCCTTTGGCGTAGGCGGTGCGAACATATTGCTGATACAGTTGTTCTAAAATCGAGGACCGGATAAACCGCATTAAAATCGCTGCTTGGTACAGTCCTAAAACAGAAATGGGCATAATAGACTGTTTGATTTGGGCGATAAAACTGTTCCAATCGGTTACCCGTAAAGTGCTATTATAGATGAAGGGAAACCAGTTGAGTTGAACACTGAAAATAATGATAAACAGGATTCCAGTGAAAAAGGTGGGGAGAGAAAACCATAAAAAGGCAAACGTTGTGGTCAGTTTGTCTACGAGAGAGTAGCGGTTGAGGGCGGAGAGAATGCCGAGGGGAAATGCGATTAATATGCCTAAGAGATAGGCAGAACCGACGACCCATAAGGTGGTGGGTAAGCGTTGCAGAATTAAGTCGATGACGGGACTGCGACTGGTAAAAGAGTATCCCATATCTCCGGTAAAAAATGCCAGAGCCCATTTCATATATCGGATATGAATCGGTTGGTCCAATCCAAAGGAACGCCGCAGATTTTCTCGCACTTCAGCGGTGATTGCTGGATTGGTAGCAAATTCTCCTAAAGGGTCTCCAGGTGCTAACGCTAGAATGGTAAAAATGACGAGACTAATGGCAATTAAGGTGGGAATGGAAATCAGCAGGCGTTTCAACAAATAGGTTTTCATAGGCACAAGAATAATGATTTCCGACAAACCTGCGGGGGTTGAAAACCCCGCTGGTTGCTATTTCCGCCGCCATTGGTGGATGTTCCAAACGACTCTATCCCAGGAGGTTAATTCCACCCCTTCTAGGGTGTTGCTAACGGCGATCGCATCGGCGCGATGGACTAAGGGAATGACTGCTACATCATTCACTAATAAATCATTCATTTGAATAAATAATTCCGTTCGAGTTTCTGGGTTGAGTTCGGTGGTAGACTGTTGCCAGAGTTGGTCATATTCCCGATTGCAATAGCGCGAGGTATTGCTACCAGACCAACTATTTTCAGGACGAGATATTTCCCCGCAGGTGAAAGTTTGAAGGTAGCGGGTGGGGTCGGGTGAGGTATTGCCGGTGGTCACCATTTGCAGATCGGCATAGAAGCGATTCAGGGAATCGGTATTTGATGGATCGCCGGAGAAGAAAATACTGGCATCAATACTTTTGATTTCCACTTCTACTCCGATGGTTCGGAAGTTTTGTTTGATGATTTCTTGGGTTTTCTGTCGAACTGGGTTGACGGAAGTTTGAAATAGGACGCGCATTTCTACCCCATTTTTATCCCGGATGCCATTATTGTTAGTATCGCGCCAACCTGCTTGTTCTAGTAACGTTGCTGCCTTTTCCAGATTAAATTCATATTGTGTATTGGGAGAAAGATAGGTTTCTGGAGAGACTAGAAAATTAGGGGTGGGAGTGCCGGTAACGCCATAGAGTTGTTCGGAAATGGTATTGCGGTCGATCGCCAGGTTGAATGCTTGTCGAACTTGCCGATCGCTGAAGAAGGGATGGGGGAATTCTAAACTAGAGCGATCGCCTGCTGCGGTTGCTCGATTGGGGTCCGTTTGGTTCAGTTGAATCCGTTCGCTTAACGGACCAAAATTTGCCATAACTTGTCCTTGTCCCCCCGCTTCTAATTGTTCTAAAACTTGCGGTTCCACTTGCAAACCATAGGCATAATCTGCATCTCCCGTTTGTAAAACTGCCCTCGCTGCCGAGGTGGAATCTCCCCCGCCTTTGAGTTCAATTCGCCGAAAATAGAGGTCTTCTGCGTCTCGGAAATAGGGATTGGATTCATAAACGACGGTATCCCCGGGTCGAAATTCAACGACGCGATAAGGACCCGTTCCCACAGGCAATAAATTACCGGGTGCTTGTCGAGAATTTGCGCCGGTATAATCGGCAAAAAGATGTTGGGGTAAAATCATCCCTTCGGAACCGACAAAGGGTAAAAACCAAGCGGGATTAACCGCCTTAAAATTAACTTTAACGGTTAGGGGGTCAACTGCTTCTACTGAGGCGATCGCATCATAATTTGAAGAATTGGCCGAAGCAGTTTCAGGATTAGAAATAAATTCATAAGTAAAAACCACATCAGCGGCAGTGAAGGGAGTGCCATCGGACCATTGTATATCCGGTTTGAGTTTCCAGGTTACCGATAAACCATCTGCCGCTACTCCGCCATTTTCCAGGGTGGGAACTTCTGCCGCCAAAAGGGGGATTAACTCACCTTGATTATTGAAAGTTGCCAGGGGTTCTAAGGTAATTCGACTTGCTTCCCAATCCTTGAACCCCACAGACAAATGAGGATTGAGAATGGTTGGCGCTTGCCAGTAGAGTAAGCGCAGAACATCCGGTTGTTGGATTTGGCGGGATTGGTTCGTTCCGCATCCAGATAACAGGGATGCAGCGAGAAACGGTAGCGCCAACAGTGGCATGATCAATCGACGGCGATCGCGCTTCTGATTCAAAGTTTCCCTCCCAGTGACGGTTTAAAACTCTACAGTATCAAGAAAACCCGGTTTTGTCTTGTCAGGGACTACTGCGATTAAATGCACCCGGTTTAACGTCCGGAGTCCCCCATTCCCGGAACTCGGTTCACCGGGGATAGAACCCAGTCCATTCAGCACACAAAAGGCGATCGCCACTGGCAACAATGCGATCGCTTTTTGACACTGGGTTGAAGTGCGATCGGTCTTGTCTCCACTCCAGTGCCACAATAACCAAATTAGGCTCAAGGCACAACCGAAATAACTATCAATATACAGTCCAATGAGATTGGGGATAAGGTATTCCATCAGTTGCCAGAATTTTTGATTTTGAGGGATTTTGTTGCTCATGGGTTCAACTCCGAACGGCTATATCCCCATTAAATCGATTGGTTAAATTGATGTAAATTGGCTGGAAATCAAAAGATATATTTGATTTGGATATCCTCAAGCCTTATTACCTAATAAAATCTAAATAAATTCATTTAAATCAATCAGAATCAAGACAAATAATTTTAAATAAAAACAAATAAAATCTCTCAAAATTGAGAATTTTTAAAACCCAATTAGCCCCAAATCATGCTAATGTAGAAACAGGAATAAACCCAGCCCTTCCAGAGAGAAGCGGCCTTTGAAACCCGAGGAAAAAAGGCATGATTGCACAGACACCAGCAAACTCATTACAAGAACGATTCCTCAACGACTTCACCAACCAAGTAATCTGGCAGCAAGGCAACGATACTCAGCGCCTCTGCTGTGGGTTGCGTTTTCATCCACGCCACCGCGATAAAACCAGTGCAAAAGTGGCAGAAGAGATGAACAAGCAATTGAATGATACCTTTCCCCCTACGAATATGCCGGGAACGTTAGGAGAAGTCATCAAAAAGATAAAAGAACGACTTGGCGACACCATGCAAGCAGATGGAGTTCCCGTTGATTTGTTGACTGGAACAAGAGGCAGACAACGGCAGCATCCGGATGCCAAATCCCCTTGGGAAATCATTTACGAGTGGTTGTGGGAAATAGAATTTCCTCGGCAGGGGTGGAAATTGGCCCAGGAAATGGCAACTTATGCCATAGAAGAATTGCAGATGATTGAGCTAAAGAATGGGGACCGGGATATATGCTTGAATGTAGCGAAAAACCCGGCGATGATTTGCAAAGGAAAAGAATATGCCTTACAGGTGGATTTCCCGCATCAGGGTGATTTGCTGTTGATTAATCAGGGTGTTTCCGGTAAGCGGTATTGCCTTTGTCCGTCTCTGGCATTTTCTTTAAATACCCAGATTATGCCGGATAAAAAGCTGCATATTCCTGGTATCAAGGCTTTAGCGAATGCTTTGCAATATATGGATATGGGGAACGAGTATTTTCTAGCCATACTGACTGAAAATCCGGTTAATTTATCTTGGGTGCATCCGGAGTCTGAACCGGCAGATATTCTCGTTACCGATGAACGGTTGCAGGAGATATTTCAGCAGGTGGGACGGCAGTGGAATGCACAGGTATTTTATAAAAAGTTTGAGGTAGTGTAGTTCATCCACTAACCCGGCGGGGGTTTGAACGATTGGCGGCCTAATAGCTAAAGTCGGTTGAAACCGACTAGAAGGTTGAGGGGTGATGAGGGGTTTTTATTATTGAGAAAACCGGCATCTGTCCCATCGGTAACGATTGCATTCCCCCCCTAACTATTTAAGATCACCTCCGGTCCCCTCCCCTTGGCAAGGGGAGGGTTAGGGTGGGGTCCTCTTGAAGCGCGATCGCGCTTCAAGAGGGAGGAATGAGTGGGTGGAGAGTGTTAGCGGTGACGAAAGCGATCGCTTTCGTCACGAAGAAAGAGATTTCCGCCGCCTTACATACCAGGGCTTAAGCTGTAAAGAGTGCTTTATGTGGCGATCGCCACATAAAGAGGACCCCACCCTAACCCTCCCCTTGCCAAGGGGAGGGGACCGGAGGTGGAGTTAAATGTGAGGCAAATCACCCTGAACATAAAAAACCTACCGTTGTAAGCTAACCCAATGGTTTATTTGAACGATTGGCGGCAGGGTGACGCCACCTAACAGTTTAGGCAAGGATTACTCCTCGCAGTTAGATTTTCTCTAACATTTTTTGGAAAAGCCAAGTCTTGGACAAATCATCCAGAGAGGGGAGGAGGTGGAAATTAAAATATTCTTCCCACACTTCAATCCCATACTTGGCAATAAAAGCCTTTTCTAGGTCTTGAAATAGGCTGTAGTTACTCGATTCAATTGATTCCAACAAGGAAATCATTTGTTTTAATGGAACTTTTGCCGTTTCTGTCAATACTACTGAGTTACTCATCGGGATAATCCTCCAATATGCAAATAAATCGTAAAGGGTTGTTTTTCGTGTCGATGATTTCGACTAACCGCTTCCCCTTCCTTTTAGCAATCTTTTGGCAAGCTGTTTCAGTAGCAGCCGCAGCCCATTCTCTGCCTTCTTCACAGGGGTCCCACTCTTTTTTATTTTCAGTCATGAAAAGGATTTACGGGTTATGTTGTGACCAATTGAAGTGCTTTGCTAAAATTTCGGCAACTATCTCATTTGCCTTTACGCCTTTTTCCTCTGCCTGTTGCCTGACTAAGGCATCCAGACTTACAGGAAGGCGCATGGCGATCGCCGCCCCCCTTTTTTCCTGGTAGGGACTGCCAAATTTTCCTTCCTGGGTCCTGGGTTGGCTAACTTTTCGCAGTTGCTTGGTTTCGGTTAGCATATCACTTCCTCCTGTCGTCCTCCCCATCTTAGCACCGAGTTACACGGTGATGTCATTCCAATCAGATTATCCTGGTTACAGGGTAGAAATTCATTAAATATGTAGTGACTCCTTCAGAAGTCATCACAATGCCACCACCTTGACAGGGCAAGGGTTTGAAACCCAGCCGGTTGATACCACCCAACAGATTGAACCTCGTCGCTTGATTTCTTGGACCTATCTGCCCTCATCTTTATCGAGATGCGCCCCTCGGTCCGCAGGCAGAGAGTTGGGTTATTCTGGGTTGGGATTGGGAATATTAGGGTATTCCAAAAAATAAATCATTCCTATTCAGTTTTTAAAGGAGTAGGGTGGGCATTGCCCACCTTCTGTTCGGTGGCTTCACCACCCTACAATTGCTATTTTATTTTTTGGAGTTCCCTTAGACAAAAGAATAGGCGCAATTGTGAGCGAACAGAATCTTAGTTCACAAAAGTATTGGAGGTTAACTGATGTTTGATAATCTGAACGAGCAAATTAACTCGCTAAATAGGAAGGCAGTAACCGCTTACAAGCAAGGTCAGTATGAGCAAGGAATTAAATTCGCCAAACAAGCGTGTGAACTGGGAAAATCTGCTTTCGGTGAGAATCATCCCGACTATGCCA
>NZ_JAFLQW010000651.1 GCF_017313335.1 Phormidium pseudopriestleyi FRX01
ATGCTCAGGCTTTGGATTGTTTTGAAAAAGCGATTGGCTGTAACCCTCATTTTATTCCGGCTTGGGTATATAAGGGGATTGCTTTGGAGCAATTAGAAGACTATGAAGCGGCAATCGGTTGTTATGAAGAAGCGATAAAAATTAATCCGGATGTGGCAGATTTATGGTATAATAAAGGGGCTTGTTTCTGTCATTCCTATCGGTATGAAGAGGGGCTGGCTTGTTTTAATCGCGTCCTAGAACTTGAGCCAAACTATGCCCTCTGTAAGACCACTCGCGCCCTGACTCTGGCGGCAATTCCGAACCCGATAAAGTTGCCCAAAATGCGGAAAATTGAGGCTAAAAACCCACTGCTAGAAGCAGAGGCAATGGTCCAAATCGGCTTAACCCGGGAACGGGAAATGACTGGGGAAGTGGGGGAGATGGAATTGGATTAGGAATCAAGACGCCGGGGTAGGGCTGTTTCATTCTAATCCGGAATCCGGTTGTGAAAGACTTAGTTTATGCTTCAGCCTGGGTCGGGGGTTATGGCCCTTGTCCGGATTGTCAAGACTTGAGGGGGGACTGAATCGGGAGGATAGAGAAAATCAACCTGGACCGATCGCACCTCATTCGGGGCTAAATTTAATGTTACTAAGGGGTCGAGAAGCTGTCCCCTGCGATGCCATAAATGCAGGTAACGGGTGATGGTTTCTCCGTTATCATCGAGGTAACGTAAGCGCACAGTTGAGCGGAAAAAAGGATAATCCCACGGCGGTTGACGAAAGATTAATCCGCCTTTGGATAAGCGTTCCTCTTTCATGGGAGTTTCCAGGGTAACTGCCACTTGTTGCGGGCGATCGCTCTCGTTTCGCAGAGGTAGAGTTAAATCATAATGCACGCCATAGTTCGCATGGGATTCGTATGCTGTATCCGGATACCGAACTAACAGCTTGGCTGCTTGACTTTGACCTGTTCCTAATGTCCCAGCGCGTAAGGTACTAATCACATAAGAGACTGCTTTTTCCGGTTCAGGAAGCGCTAAATACTCACTCCCTTCATCCACTAAGTTCGCCTCCCATTTTGACCCTTCCTGAACTCCTGCCACCCGACTATAAATGAGTTGACCACTGACTTGTTCCGGTGGACTGGGGGTTTTGTCTCGGGGTAAAGCTAAATTTCCCGTGGTTATAAGTTGCTGCCATTCTTGCAGATTGGGTGCTCGTTCAGTTCCATTAGAATCCGTCTTAGCATAAAGGGCTAAGGAAGCTAAATATACCGGACCATTACTCTGTAATCGCAAAAAAGTAGAACGACCATTAATTGGTTTTTCTAAGTCTTTGACTGGAATCGGATGATTCATTAACATCCGATTTTCTCCCGGGGGAATGACTAAGGTTTCGGGTAAATCTGCCTGTCTGATTCCCCGCAATACATTATCGACGGCGCGAATTCCTGGCCCTGAATAAATCTCCCCATTGGGATTTTCACTCATAGCGGGTTTTTCTTTGAAGGGAGCATCTGGTTCTAGTAAATAACTTGCACCTTCGGGTATAGTTACCCTAACAGGTTCTGGGCCGGGATTGTTGACTAAAATCCCGATATAGAGGGTTTGTAAATTGGGGGGAGTATGGGTAAAATGGTGAGCAAATAGCTCAAATTTATCGTTAAAGGCAAAGTTGAGATGGGCGGCGGGGACTTGTTTGCCGTCGGGGGGAAAGGTGGAGAGTAAAATGCCTTCAACTTTGACCCATTCGGGGCTGTTACTATTAAACATGGGGACTTGATCTAATCCACCGGGAAGCGATCGCACCTCGTTGGATTGCACAATTTCTTGAGGGGATGCTGCTTGTGCGGAGTTGGGGGGTTTGCCATCAGGAATTCCCGCATCAATTCCCGGTTGGTTGGGGTCAACCTTCGTCACACAGCCGCCTGTAAATAGCACTAACAGCCAACAGAAACCTATAGCACTCAACCGACTGACCGAAGTCTGCATAAAATTTTACGCTCAGTAATTAGTCTTTCTATTATAGAGCGTTAATTTCTTCTATTCACCTCTGTTTATCCCTTTTAAACCCCCGGAAAGTCTAGGTTAGTTTCTCCGAGGTGGGGAGTAGAATCAGAGGTGGGGATAATTTTGCTGATATTTCGGTCGAATTTAACGATTCTTGGTAAATGTGCCTGGATTATAACTTTTTTTAACGTTGATATTTCTAAGTTTAGAAGGGGGAGGCGATACTCTGAGCAACTGGCTTTTTAAGTTTTAGGTTAGACTCAAGTTTTAGGTTGAACTAAGGTGAGGAAAACCCTTGAATAACCATTAGGACAATTACTAAGCAGTTTTAACCGGGTTGATTCCTCAAAGTTATGGGGAATCCAAATGGATGGATAAGTTTGAAGAACAACCCGGTTGGGATAGCATTAGCGGACTAAGGTTACCTCTTTTTCTTCCACAACCGAAACCGATACCTGGGGTTCGGTGACTTCTGTGGGGAACACTTCTGAGGCGGGAATCAACTCATCCGTTGAGGAAAATTCTGGATGTTCGGGATGGCGATCGCCTGCCAGACGACGGATTGCCAAAATACTAGCACCGGCTGCCAATACGGCACCGCCTAGAAAAGCGGCTTTCGTGGTTCCTGTAGGATCCGAGAGGTTTTGAGTCGATTGACCCAATCCTTTCATGAAGCTACAGCCGGATGCCGCCTGTGCCTCAGAGGTGATTAGAATTCCAGTGGCAACAGCTGCAGTAGAAAGAATTCCGGCTAAAACGTGCTTGAGTTTCATCAGCAATTTTTTAAAAGAAATGACAACGCTTTTCCCTATTATGTACAAAATTTGAAAAATGGCAAGGGTTCTCAGGGAACCCTCAATTTCTGAACGTTACACAGGGGACTAACTCCGGTTCTGGGGGACAGGGGTGACCCCCAATTGAGCGCCCGAGGGCAGAAGTAACGGGATTGAACTCCTAAAGTCTTGATTGGCATCTATCTTTCGGATGATTTTAGGACAAGTTTTCCGGGTTGCTAGTTGAGGACATTATCTAACGTAAAATTAAAATGAAGGAAGAAAACCCGCTAGTGTTGGATGCCCGTTGCGATGCCACCCCTGATGATTTTTTTTCTGTGGGGGTGGTGAATGTTTCGGAATGTGATAGACAGGGGTTGAATCTTTCCCGTTGGAGTAGGGGCGACTTCACTGATGAACAATTCTGAATCTTGACTTTTTTATCTGTAAAGTCGCCCAATTCTTACCTAATCGCAGGGTTTTTACTGATAAAGTTGGGTTCTATAAGTTGTAGTAAAGTGATAGAGGGAGTTAATGAAGGTTAGAACAATTTTGTTTGATTTTGATGGGACGATCGCGGATACCCTAGAGTCTATTTTAAAAATCACTAATCGTTTGTCGGGAGAATTTGGGTATAAAAAAACGACTCCAGAAGATATGGAAGAAATGAGGAATATGAATTCAATGCAAATTATCAAGACTTCAGGGATTCCTATTTTTAAAGTTCCTTTTTTGTTGCAAATGGTTAAATTAGAATTAAATCATGAAGTTCAAAATTTAAAGCCTATTCCGGGTATATTAGAGGCTTTGCATTTTTTAAATAATCAAGAATATAACCTCGGAATAGTAACCTCTAATTCCCTGGAAAATGTTAAGGGATTTTTAGAGAGAAATGACATGACTCAAGTTTTTAGCTTTATTTATGCTGGGTCTACCTTATTTGGGAAAAATAAAACTATTAAAAATTTTTTAAAAAAAGAAGGTATTTCCCCAGAAAATGTAATTTATGTTGGGGATGAAACTCGGGATATAGAAGCAGCTAAAAAAGCTAAAATTAAAGTGATAGCCGTGAGTTGGGGATTTAATTCTAAAGCGGTTTTGAATAAATATAACCCTGATTTGGCGATTGACAAACCCCAGGAGTTGATTGAGGCGATCGCCCGATTACAGTAATCGATAAGTCCTCTATTATTGAGAGAATTATAGGGTATTTTTTTAAAATCAAATTAGGGGTCAATTCTCGACTCAAAATGACCTCCATGATTTAGACTAGAGAGCAAGGTCTTTTACCTTAAGGCATTCCGAAAAATAAATCATCCCTATTCGTTTTTTCTGTCAATGGAGATAAAAATATTAGGTAATAGGGAATAATAAAAGGGCTAAAATCAAGAAACACGGTGCACAAATCAAGAGAAATTATGGTAGAAATTAATCTAGTGACTTGGTTACAGGAACGAACGGCATTGAGTGGTTTATCCGAACCCGTATTAACAGCGATCGCCGAGGTCATCCAAGAACAAATATTACCGGCAAATGAAATAATCGCCGAACCCGAAAAAACCCCCAACGGATTCTACATCCTCCTTCAAGGACAGTTACAAACTTCCCTAAAAACTACCCCCAGTTCCCCGGATGAATTGAGTCCCGGTTGTACGATTAACCTCCGAGAATTACTCTTAGACCAACCGCCAGAACAAACCATTTCTACCGTCACCGAATCTAAACTCTGGTTTGTCCCAGGGGAACGAGTTCAAGAGTTAGTCCAGCAATACCCAGAAATCACCCAAACCCTGACCCGACAACTCGCCCAAGAACTGGCCGAGGTGTCGAGTGCTCTAACTTACGAACAAGAACGCCAAGATGCCTTACGCCCCTATTTGGTCACCAAAGCAAAACGGGGAATTGTAGGTAAAAGTCGCTATGCACAACGTCTCAGACAGCAGATTAGAGAGGCGGGGTCCGATCGCCGATCCGTCTATATTTTCGGGGAACCAGGATTAGAAAAAGATAATATTGCCGCCCTGATTCACTATGGTTCCCCCCACCGTCAGCAACCGATTGTCAAAATCGACTGTGGGATTCTCCAAAAAGGGGGTGCAGAACTCTTTGGACGGCAGGGAGGGAACCCGGGACTGATTGAATGGTTAGGAGAAGGGACACTCATTTTAAACAAAATTGAGGAACTGCCTTCGGAACTGGTTGAGGCGATCGCCCTCCTGTTAAAAACCTCAACTTATACCCCCGTCACCCGAGAAGGGGATCCGACTGCGGCCCCTAAATCCACCCCGGCCAGAATTCTAGCTATCTCAGAAAAACATCTGCCGGCGATCGCCCCTCATCTGGACCAAACCCTCAAAGTTCCTCCCCTGCGAGTCCGAAAAGCCGACATTGGCGCTCAAGTAGAGTATTATATTAGCCTGTACTGTCGCGCCAAAGGTCTGAGCAAACCCCAACTCACCCCCGAAGCCCTCCGTCGCCTGCAATCGTATGATTTTCCCGGCAATATTCGGGAGTTGCAAAACTTAGTAGAACGGGCGATCGTCCAGTCAGATTGCGCCCGAGAATTAACCGAAGAAATTTTCTGGGCCGCCCAAGGAAAGAAAAAGCGATTTCGCTTCAATTTACTGAATGCTTATCCCCAATTGCGCCATTTTCTTCGCAGTCCTTGGTGGCCCGATCGCATTAACTATGGCTTTACCGTCATTGCCTTTGCCCTAGTCATTGCCATCTTATTTCTCGGTCCTCAAACCCGCGATCGCAACTTTGCCCTCAACTTCTTTTGGGCCTGGTGGTGGCCGTTAATCTTATTCGCCTTTCCCTTTGTCGGTCGCTTGTGGTGTGCCGTTTGTCCCTTTATGATTTATGGAGAAATTACCCAAAAAATCTCCGAAAAATTATTAAAACACAACCTCAAACCCTGGCCCCGACAGCAAGCAGAACAATGGGGCGGCTGGTTTCTCTTTGGCTTATTTACCTTAATTTTCCTCTGGGAAGAACTCTGGAATTTAGAAAATACCGCCTATCTCTCCGCCTGGTTACTCCTCTTAATCACCGCCGGGGCGATGATTTGTTCCGCCATCTTTGAACGGCGATTTTGGTGTCGATACCTCTGTCCCATTGGCGGCATGAATGGACTCTTTGCCAAACTCTCCATGACCGAATTAAGAGCACAACAAGGAACCTGTTCCGCCGAATGTACCACCTATCAATGTTATAAAGGCGGTCCGCAAAAAGGGGAAGGAATGGCAACCAATGGCTGTCCTCTCTATTCTCATCCCGCCCAGTTAGAAGATAACCGGGATTTTGACACTCCCGATGTCTAAAGACACGGGGATTCTTGCACAGCCTTAGACCAAAGCCTAAGTCTGATGGGCGCTGCTCATTTCGCCTCTAATAAGTCCGCTCAAATTAGATTTGAACTTTCCCTTTACGTTTAGGTTACGA
>NZ_JAFLQW010000462.1 GCF_017313335.1 Phormidium pseudopriestleyi FRX01
GGGCGCAATGCTTACGCCCTGAATTGGGCCTGCGCATTGCGCCCATACTCTATTACCTCTGTATTTAGCTTGTGCCGTTCCTAACTCCAAATGGAACGGGTTAAACAGTCTGGATGAGGAATAGTCCGAATCAATGCGGAACTCCACATCTTTGACAGACTCGATAGTCTTGGCTCAGATGCAGGGCTATCCCGTCGAAGAATTAACTGGCAAACTGATTGTAGATGTATTACCCTTAGAAAATATATCCGATTTAGCCGAAGGGATTTCCAGGAGTAGCGATCGCATTGATGCAAGCCTGACAGTTCCTGCATAGTCGGAAAGATGATACAATTTGTCCCGTTGTGATCAGCGCAACTGGGATTAGAAACACAGCAGTTCAAATCCTCTATCACGCTATTAGCGTTCAAGACATCAGCGATCGCAAAACTATGGAAGAAGCACTCCACCGTCAAGAACAACAGTTCAAATCCCTAGCGAACCATGCCCCCGATGGAATCGCCCGTTTTGATTGCCACCTTCGCCATGTTTACATTAACCAGGCTGGGGAAAAAGCAAGAGGGATGCCTGCTGAAGCTATTCTCGGCAAAACCCATCAAGAGTTAGGGCTTCCAGAAGCCATTGCCAACCTGTATCAACAGCAGTTGAGCCAAACCTTTGCCACCGGATGCGAATGCTTATTTGAATACCAGTTTCTAGGATCCGATGGAATGCAGTTTTTTCAAACGAAGGTCTTTCCAGAATTGGCAGCAGAGAGTTCGGTGGAGTTTGTCGTGAGTATTTCTCGGAACATAACGGAGTATAAACGAGTCGAGCAAGCCTTCCAGAAAACTGCATCGCGGTTTCGTCGAGTGTTTGAGTCCAACATGATTGGTCTGGGTTTTTGGGATATCCAAGGCAAGATAACCGAAGCCAATGATGCCTTGCTGGAGATGTTAGGCTATACCCGAGAAGAATTTGACACCCAAGGCCTCTCCTGGAAAAACGTCACGCCACAGGAGGATCATCAGACAGATGTCGAGGCCAGAGAAGAAGCCTTAGCTCAAGGATTTTGCACCCCCTACGAAAAGGAATTCATTCACAAAGATGGGAATTGGGTTCCTACCATTAGTGGTGGAGCTTTGTTTGAGGATACCCCCGAGGAGGGAGTATTTTTTGCCCTCAACCTGAGCGATCGCAAACGCACGGAAAATGCCCAACAGTATCTCTCAGATGCGAGTACCATCCTTTCGAGTTCCCTGGATTATCAGACCACCTTAGCCACGGTAGCGGACCTGACGGTACCTCAACTGGCCGACTGGTGTACGGTGACTGTGGTCGAAGAAAACGGCAGACTCCCACCCCCGATCACCGCTCATATCAATCCGGACAAAGTTGCCTGGGCCAAACAACTCAACGACAAGTATCCAGTTGATCCCGACGCACCACGGGGTTCGCCACAAGTCCTGCGGACTGGGATATCCGAGTTTTATCCCTATATTCCTGAAGAGTTGCTGGTCGAAGCGGCCCTGGATGAAGAACATTTGCAAATTCTCAAAGAAGTCGGGTTTAGTTCGGTGATGATTGTCCCGATGATCGCCCGGGGGAGGTCTTTGGGAACGATTTCCTTTGTGGCTGCTGAATCCGGTCGTCGTTACGATCGCTCAGATCTGAACATGGCGGAAGAACTAGCCCGTCGTGCCGCCCTGGCTGTGGATAATGCCCGACTCTACGAACAAGCGCAACAAGCAAGGCAGATGGCAGAACAGGCGGCAGCGCGGACTGCTCGCTTACAAGCGGTCACTGCTGCTCTATCCGAGGCCCTCACCCCTGCCGAAGTTGCCGAAGTGGTGGTTAATCAAGGGATTGCAGCCCTTGATGCTAAAGCCGGTTCCCTGGTCATTCTGGCCGATCAGGACAAGACATTAAAGATAGTCGGCGCGATCGGTTATCCCCAAGAGATTGTAGACCAATGGCAGAATATCCCCATTGATGCACCCGTCCCTTTATCTGAATGCGTGCGGACGGGGGAACCGATTTTTCAAGAAAATTTAACCGATTTAAGCGTTCGATATCCCATCTTGTCCAAACTCCAGGGAAAGACAAATAATCAAGCCTTAGCAGCGATCCCCTTAATTCTACAGGGACAATCCATCGGGGCGATGGGGTTAAGTTTTGCCGAGGCGCGAGAGTTTTCCCCAGAAGAGCGAGCCTTTATGGTGGCCTTAGGGCAACAGTGCGCCCAGGCGATCGCCCGGGCTCAATTATACGAAGCTGAACAAAATGCCAGAGCAGAAGCTGAAGAGGCCAATCGGGTCCGGGATGAGTTTATCGCCGTGTTGTCCCACGAGTTGCGATCGCCCCTTAATCCGATTTTAGGCTGGGCTAAACTGCTACAAATGCGGAAATTCGCTGAAGCCAAAACCTTAGAAGCATTAAAAATCATCGAACGTAATGCCAAGTTGCAATCCCGACTGATCGATGATTTGCTAGATATTTCCCGGATTTTACGCGGGAAACTGACCCTAGAAATGTTTCCGGTCCAGTTAGGAAAAATTATTGAATCTGCTGTGGAAACGGTCCGGTTAGTCGCAGAGGCCAAGCAAATCTGCATTGAAAAATTCCTGCCAATGGAGTCCGTGGAGGTGTTAGGGGATCCGAACCGCTTGCAGCAAGTGGTGTGGAATTTGCTCTCCAATGCGGTTAAGTTTACCCCAGAAGGGGGACAGGTCAGCATTCGCCTAGAATCCACCACCGGCAACCTGGCTCAGATTACAGTGTACGATACAGGTCGAGGAATTGCGGAGGAGTTTCTCCCATACGTTTTTGAGTATTTCCGGCAGGCGGATAGTAAAACCACTCGGTCCTTTGGGGGGTTGGGTCTGGGTTTGGCGATCGTGCATAACCTGGTGAAATTGCATGGGGGTTCAGTCCAGGCAGAGAGTGACGGAGAGGGTCAAGGCACAAGGTTTACCGTGACCCTCCCTTTGATTTCCCTGAATTCTCCAGTTCTGGAGGAGCCTGTTTTCCCCGAGAGTGAGCCCAGTTTAGAGGGGATTAACCTAGTGGTGGTGGATGATGACCCCGATACCCTAGAGTTTCTGGAATTTGTGTTGCAGCAGTATGGTGCCAATGTTCGGGCAGTGAATTCGGCACAACAGGCGATCGCCGCGATTGAAAAGTCCATTCCTGATTTACTGTTGAGCGATATCGGAATGCCGCAAATGGATGGGTATATGCTGATTCAGGAACTCCGACAATGGGAACCGCAACTGGGGGGGGCAATCCCGGCGATCGCCTTGACTGCCTACGCCGGAGAGACGAACCGTCAGCAAATCCTCGAAGCGGGGTTTCAGCAACATCTCGCCAAACCCATTCAACCCGCAGAGTTAGTCCAGGCGATCGCCTTCTGGGTTCAGCAACAACAGCATTCCGACTGAACCGGGTTAGTCTTCCCCATCGGGTACTCTCGGACTAGGTGGCAGTGGAGGGACCGTAAACATCGCCGAGGGGGGAAATGCTTTGAGAAATCACCCGATCTCTGAGTTGTCCATTGTCATCTCCCTGAGTGCGATCGCTGATAAAAGATAATTCCATAGTGAGGCGCATCTCTGCGTGTCGCCATTCCTTACCCGGTTCCAGAAATTCAATCGTGGGAAACCCTAAACGAGTCGGTTTCACAAAATCCGTCATTTCTGCACAGGCGATTTGCACTTCTTCTTTGAGCTCTTTGACAATTTCGCTGACTTGACGGGGTTCGCGACAAATCAGATTGGTATCAGCTTGAATGACGGCAGTATCTGGCAAAATTAACTTTGGGTTTTGTCGCGTCAGACAATCGATGTGATTGAGAGTTTCCTCGCCACGCATCTTGAATCCGGCGATCGCCAACAAGCGAATCGTCCCGCGATCCCATCCCCCACTGGGTTGAATTGCCGTTCCTTTCGACCCATCAATTAAACAGTTGACGTCGTAAGAAACGCGGGTAACGGCCCACAGGAGGATAGACAGCAGTTCATTAAATAGGAATGTCTGCCGATAAAACTTGTGGGTGGGCAGCTTAATTAAGGTGTCGTTGGAAAAAATGGCCGTTTGGATCGGGGTTTGAGAATGGGTCATAGCACCAAGAGATAGGCGTTGGGCAAAAGAACGCGATGCTATTGTAACGGTTTTTGGTTAGCGGGGGTAGCGCTGTCGGTGTCCATTCTTTTCCGACTGTGGCATTCCTCTACTGTAGTCCGTCTCCGGTAAGGGGCGATCGGCCCCCGTCTGCATCTGCGAATTCTCCCCAGATGACAATAGCGCTTCCTCGGGAACATCCGGGATAAATTCTAGACTAATTTTAATTTTAATTTTGCCTTTTTGCCAACCCTGACCCGTAATTTTCAGGAGTTCCCCCTTCACCCCTTGATTCAAAAACTCTTTCGTATCCGTGAGCCCCAACTCTAATCCTTTTTGTTTTAACGCATTAGAAAGGGTATGATTCAGTTGGTTTTGCTCGGTCATGGCATGGCCCATCATTTTCCGCAATTGACTGACTTTAAACAGTTTGCCGCGAAATGACACCACATCATCATCGGAGCATTCGGGTAAAATGCTATTTTCTTCCATAACCATAAAATATTCCAACAAGGTCTTTGCCGATATCATACAAGCAAGGTCCGGCCTCACCCGTATTGTTCACTCCACCCCTTATGGTTATGGCAAATGCTTTTATGGCCTTCAGTCTGGGTAACGTTGTAGACACAATCGACCCCTTGTATAAGTCTTCAGAAGAACCCCGATTAAACTCAGGCAATCATTCGAGCGATCGCCGGACTGTTTCATCCCAGTTGTTTGAAGACTGCATCAAAAGTCTCCCCTCGAATCGGGCGATCGGGCGTGAGTCCTGACCCTGTGCCCCTTGAGATTTCACCGGCAAACCGAGGATCTGAACCTCATGGACCCTAGAATTAGCCCAGGTAATCTCGTATCATTTGACACGGAAATAGGTTTTGCGCCATGCTTAATGTGAAGGCAACTATTAAAAAAAGCTGGATTAACACGGTCCCATGCTCGATCGCCTGTGGAAAAAGTTAGAAACACCATTTCACCTACCCCTGGGTGTAACCCTTCCAATGCGCCTAGAACACTTAATAAATCGAACCTATGGCTATTCCCTTCCCTTGCCCCTGCCGTTCCCCTATCAATCCTACTTCCGCATTGCCCGACTTTTGACGAAAGTTTTTGATTTTTTTCGCCGGACCCTCTAACCTTCTTCCTGAAAATATGAGACCTTATTCAAGTCTGGAGTAGCGCAGTTCACCCCGTCACCTTGCCAAATTTTCAACTAATACCCTAGCCCTGTCAAGGTGATAAATTTAATGACGCTCAATCGTTGTTTCATGTAGGGGTAGGGTCTCCAAACTCTATCCGGTGATGTAGGGGTTTGTTCTCCAAACCCTATCCGGTGATGTAGGGGTTTGTTCTCCAAACCCTATCCGGTGATGTAGGGGTAGGGTCTCCAAACCCTCTTGAGGCTTAATTGTGAATAATTAGGGAGAATTGAGGGCCAGAGGAGTGCGAGCATCTTGCTCGCTATCCTCAAGAGCGAGCAAGATGCTCGCACTCCACAATTCCCAAATAATCTATCTCTTCACCTTGAATCAGGCTATAAATTAGGGAGGAAATCGGGGAGAGAAGAGAGTATGACAAACCAAACAAGAGATGAGGCAGTCCAAGAAGCGCGATCGCAACTGTTGAAGGACTCGGAAGATGGCACTCTGGACTCTTCAAGTCTGCAAGGGGCGATCGCCATTCTGGAAAAAGCCCAAATCCGAGGCGATCGCCAGTTACTAGAGGGGGAATGGCGGTTACTCTGGAGTTCGGGAACGCGCAACGCTCAGAAATTGAACAAACCTGGGAACGGGATAAACCGCAAGGCGATCGCCTCCGTCATCCAGCGCCTGGATTTGCAGCGCCTGTGGTTTGAAAATCAAGTCACCCTTGCCGGGAGTTCCCTGATTGTGGGCGGTCCTTTTGAGTACAAACAGCACCGCATTCAGTTCCGGTTTGAGCGCCTGGGGTTCCAACTCGGCCCCTTGGGGCTTCTCAAACTGCCCCTGGGCAAGTGGGCCTCGGGATGGCTACAAACCACCTACTTAGATGAGGACCTGCATTTGGAACGGGGGGACCGAGGGGGGATTTCCCTATACCTCAGAGTGGGGACTTCAACCCCAACCCTCTGCAAGGATAACGATAGAATAATACTTTCACATACCCCTGCAGAGGAATGAACAATGGTTCAGAAAATTGAAAAATCAGAAAGCGAGTGGAAAGGGCAACTGACCCCAGAACAGTTCAAGGTGACGAGAAAGAAAGGAACCGAAAGAGCTTTCACGGGAGCTTACCACGACAATAAAGAGAAGGGAATCTATAAATGCGTCTGTTGCGGGACGGAGTTATTTAGCTCACAGACCAAGTTTGACTCCGGTACCGGGTGGCCGTCCTTTTGGACACCAATTCAGGAGGGGAATGTGGCAGAAGAAGAGGACCGCGCCATGTTTATGCGTCGGACAGAAGTTCTCTGTGGCAATTGTGACGCTCATCTCGGTCATGTTTTTCCTGATGGACCGAAACCGACGGGATTGCGCTACTGCATTAATTCGGCATCGCTCAATTTTGAGAAAGTGGAAGATTAAGGGGGGAGAAGGTCAGATGGCGATCGCAACCGCTGACCGTTGAACTCCCCGGAAGCACCTGGGCAACGCCTACTCTGCGATCGAATAACTGCGGACGCTCTCATCGGGCGGGCAGTCATTCAAGGGATATCGTATGCATTCACGATAACACTCGGAGGGGAAATCCCCTCTTTTTTTTACAAAAGTTTACTTGTTTTCTCCCGGACCATTTCCACCCGGTTGAGAGGCAAGCACAGAACATTTTTTATGGTGATATTGCAATATTGAAAAACCACAAATTTGATGTTTAACTTGGTATTTAACTTCAATTATCTTGGCATGAACTCCATAAAAAAATCCCTGAAATTCCCCTAACATCCCCCGGAGAGGCTCTTTAAAAAAACTTAAAACCCCCTTGACAGGAGAAAGTAGAGGCTCTTTAATGAGGATATTCAGAGGATTAAAGAGGGTAGCGCCATCGCTCCACTCTTCAACCCTTACTCACTTCAAACGAGACAAAACAATGATGATCTCTCTCAAGGCTTATAAAACCGTTGCTCAAGCTGTCAAAATGCCGAAACTCAGTGGAGTTTTGGGGTTACTGACCCTCGCGACTTTAGGCATCGTACCCCTTCCTGCTCAAGCTGGGGGATACCGCGTCAGTGGGGACAGTGCCGTAGTCCAAACCAGTGAACAACGTGCGGTTGTGACCGGCAATGGAAACTTTGTAGACCAAAATTCCACCCAAACCAATATCGATCGCCGGGGCGGTGGACTCGGAAACCAAGGTGTTGTTCAGGACCAATTGCAGAATGCCGACGTTTACGGACATCACAATCAAGTGCGTCAAAGCAATCGTCAAACCACCGTGGAAGCAGATAGCACTCGGTTCGCACCTCGCCCTCGTCCCAACTATCAAAAGAAACATTAAGGCGATCGCCTTTAGACAACTCCCGATCCTGACGTCGGGATAGATCTCACCCGACGTCATTCCCTTTACTCACGGTGCCAATTATGTTCACACAATTTAACCGAGTCTGTCTGGCCGCGACCCTCTCCACCGTGGCGATCGCCACTCCCCTAACCGCACAAGTCTCACAGGGTAACAGTCGCCCCCCGATTCCCGCAATCAATCAACAAACGGCGATTAACGGCAACGGTAACACCGTTAACCAAAACGTCAATCTGTATTATGTTGACCCTCGCGGTCGGACTTTTCCAAATTCCGCTGTGCCATCCTCGAACCGCCTACACCAATCGATTAGCCCTAGTATCATCCGCACTCCGGCTAATCTTCCCAATGCTTCTTCCCGAAATAATCAAAATTTTATCCGGCACTAATGGCCTAATTTTGATAATTCAGTGAAAGCGATATCAGACTCAATCTCGGTGCATCCCCATTATTTCCTGGCATTCAATCGGGAAGAAAAGACTTTCTTTTTCCTCCTCTATTTAGTCATTTTCATCGGTAAAATTCATGAAAAAATCTTCATTTTTAGGCAGTTTATCCATTGCTACTTTATTCACCATTGCCCCCGTTGCTACGGATTTAGCTGCCGCCCAATGTGTGCAAATTGATACCGGCGTGCAAATTTCCATCAGTGGCGGAGGTCCGGCCCAGCAAACCAATACAGTAGATATGGGAAACCCCGGCGCTTGTGGTCGCAATGCCACCGTGACTACGGGAACCCAAATTCATGTCGGACCCAATCGGGCAGTTCAAAACCGTTCTGTTCGTCAGTCTGTTCAAGGGACAGCGCGATCGCTCAGGTCAACCAGCTATCCCGTGCAGATTCAGGTCAATCCTAAAATCAACGTAGATAATCCCGCTGATCGCCTTAACTCTATTAATAATCCGGCTATTCGCTATCGAGAACAACTGCGGTTAATTGAGTAATTGAACCGGATTAAATGAATGAGTTAGATTGGTTGCTGTCTTTTTGTATTTAGGACTAAAACAATGTATAGAGTCATAAATTTTGTGGGATATGTAATCAAGCCGCCCCACCGTGTGAGATGGCTTGCCCTATTCACATCCTTAGCCGCATTGATGCTCAGTGCGACCCAGGCTCAGTCTCAGATGTCGATTCAGGTGGATGAACAGGGAATTCGGGTAGAATCCGAGGGCGGATTGAGTATTGAATCTCTTCGCAGTCGCAGTCGCCTCGGGCAACAAACTCACTTAGAACGTTTCCGACCGGGGTGGATCGTTTTCCCCCTCGATCGCCCTAATTTGGTGTCTCAATCGGGGTATTCCCGACAGTCACACCGGAGTAACCTGTCTCAAACCCAAGAAACTGGGATTACGGTGGATGCTGACCAATTATTAGCCCTGGAAGTTTGGGGCGATCGCGGCACTTACATCAACGCAGAGATTGTGATCGATGGGAAAGTGGTGGAGACCATTCGCGGCAACTATACGGCGATCGACCTCTCGTCTTATCTCAATCCAGGCAAAAATGAAATTGAAATCACTGGAAATTATAGTCCCGCTAATTCCAGTGTTTACGTGGAGTTAACCGGCGATCGCAATACGGTTATGCAAGAAACTCGGGGTACTGGACGCCTCAATCAAACCCTGATTCTTGACCAGCGTTGATTCGTTATACGGAACTTCTCATTGCCCAAACCCGCACCCTTAAAGAAAGGGTGCGGGTTTTAATCTTAGCCCGTTCAAGGTGTATTTGTAGGGGCGCAATGCGCAGGCCCCTACGTGAAATTTCCGATGTTTTGTCATTAAATTTACCATCAATTCAGGGCTAGGTTTTAATCTGTACTTAGGGTTCAGAATCCGTTAAGGGTTCACCGGGTAAGGGGTCTTCTACTTGAGCAGAATAAGCTCCCTGTCGGGTCCAATTATTCATGATATCTTTGACTAATACTTCCTTTAACCAAATTTGTAACACCGCCACGATGGGGAGGGCGAGGAATAAACCGAGAAACCCAAAAAACTGAGAAAAAATCAGCATAGAGGTTAAAGTAACCGGCGGGGGTAAAGAAATTTCATTTTTCATGACCATTGGGGTTAATACTAGCCCTTCTAGCTGCTCAATAAACAGGTAAAATACAATGACTATCACTCCTTTTACGGGTGAATCTAGGAAGGCTAGGGCGATGGGGGGAATGGAACCGACAATCGGGCCAATATTGGGAATGTAGGTCAGTAAACCGGATATCATGCCATTGACTAACGCTAAGGGGATGCCTATTACCCATAAGCCTAATCCACTGGCGATCGCAATAAAAACCATGTTAAAAATTCGGCCAACGGCCCAACCCACCAAATTTTTTTCGCATCCTTGGAGAATTTCATCGACTCGGCGGCGATAAAATGCTGGAAATATCAGCATAAAACTCTGTCGATAGAGGGTCGGATTGGCTAATAGCATGACAATTAGCACGAGCACCAAGAGCAAGTTTAATACAAAGTCTAAAGAATTGGAGAAAATATTAAAGAATCCACCAACCCAACTTAAACGGATATTGGGAAGTCGTTCAGCTAAAAATTCAATATTTTGAATATCTTCAATCACCTGATTGGGAATAAAGGTTTGTACCCATTGATACCACTGACGCAGTTGGGCCAAGGTTTGGGGGAGGAGTTCCCGCAATTCTTGAAATTGACTAACAACCCTGGGAAAAATTAAGACAAAAAATAAACCCAGGATGGCAACAAGAAGGCCAATCGTCAGGGCAATGGCAAAACCGCGATTGAGACGCGATAGCTGTAATCGACACACCATTCGGTTGAGGACTGTGGCAAAAACAATGGCGGCAAAAATTAGCAACAGAACAGTTCTAATTTCCCAGAGAATAATCAAAGAAACAATAAAAGCGATTGCCCCAATCAGGTTGCCGAAATTCAATGTTATACTCCTTTTATAATCAATATTTTCAATTTGTTGGTTCTGAGTTGAGCGGGTTTGAATAATTTTTATAACTTTCTTGTTTTATTAATTCCATCAATAACAATAAGTTGAGAAAGAAAAAATCTAGGGATTTTCGCTTACAAAAAAACTATTTTCCCGGTAATCGTCTCCCCGAGTCATCCCCCTAGAGACAGAGTTTTTTTACTACATTTGTGCCTGCACTCAGGTCAGCGCTGCTGGAACTAAGCCAGTTGCTCAATGGGCGATCGCCCAAGGGATTTCCGTGGAAATTCAACACTTTTACCCGACCCTGAATCGCGGGATCAAAGTGCAGGGCAGTCCCTCCGCAACGGGGCTAGTCATTTATTATCAGGATATCACCGACGCCCTCCAGGTTCAAACTGCCCAGGAATGCGAGGAAATCGGGGCAGAAGGGGGAGAAAGGGGCGGCTGTAGAGTGGCGCTTCGGCTACAACTCACCACAGCTTATCTGGCACTATTCTCAGGGGGAAAGGCTGGCAAAAATAGCCTCTGCCTCCGGTGAAACAGGGGAGGCAGAGGCTATTTTTTCTGATTCGGTGATGTTCTGACAATTAAGGAATCACGGTCACGGTTGTGCCAATTTGCACTTGATCATATAAGGCGATCGCATCGTCATCCAACATTCGGGCGCATCCCCAGGATTCTGCCCGTCCGATGGACTGGGGAGAGTCTGTTCCATGAAACCCGATCGCATTATTGCCGTCAGTCCAAAATGCAATCCATCTCGGTCCTAAAGGATTTTGCGGCACTCCTGCGGGAATAATTTCCCCAGTAAACGGACTTTCCCAGATGGGATCTTTGACCATTTGAAACACTTGAAATGTCCCCAGAGGAGTTTCCGAACCCGGTTTACCCACGGCAACCGGATAAGAGGACTGCAAGACCCGATTGTGATAAACATATACTCGGCGATCGCCCAAAGATAAAATGAGATGAGTCTGAGTCGCTGTCGGAGTCCGATAGGCAATTTCGTGCGGATCTATCCTCTGCGGTTCAGGAACTCTAGGGGAACTCGCGAAATCATTAAGAGTAGCATGAGCGGGGGCATTACCTAAAGCCAGTATTAAAGCACCTAAGACAGAAATGTGACGGAGAAACATAGCAATCCCTAATTTCGATCAGTAATTGCAGTTTACTAAGGTGACTGTTCCGCTTACGGATAGCACTGTTCCACTATTGGGAGTGGATGTTTTTTGGGGCGATCGCAAAACAAATACCCCACCGAGAAGCAGACAGTTACCCAACTGGTTCAAGCTCTCCCAGGACAGCTCAAAAACTGTCTGAATCTCTCTGCTAAAACTCAAAAATAGTCCGGATAATTAGACTAGAAACCCGATGGACAAAACCCCGATTATGAACGCACAACCTCAATCTCTCAAAAAACCCCCAACTCCGCCTCCCCAGACCGAATTAGAACAAGCTGCCCAAGACTTCGGTCGGGCTTTAGTGGTGTACTTAGCTTGGAAGTCCGCTGGTTTACTCGACCAGTAACCCACCTGCTCTCACCCACAAAGTAACCGGCGATACATGAACAGGACTTACGCAATCTGTAACATCGAAACCTCAATGTAGAGGCATCCTTTGCGAATGCCTCTACATTGAGGGTTTGCTCTCCCCAAATGTGTAAGTCCTGGAGACTTTAGAGGTTGGTTATAGAACCCCAAACAAAAGCCCCCATCGATGGGGGCTTTTTCAAACTTTAAACGATTCAATATGACTAAATACAAATGAATTTACGCCTTGAGACTGACATCGAAAATCTCTTTAAAGTTAAAGCGTCCAGCTGGCTTCGTGGAGGCGATGCTTCCGAAAACTGGCCCTGATGTGGCTGGAATAGCTTAGTGCGCGCAGAAACTGTTCGGCCAATTCTTTGATGGAGCTTGATAGGGGTTCAGATGTCGTCGTCGGTTGAGTGTCATTTTCCATGACTTGATCCTCTTTTTCTGGATAGGGGTTGGCAGAGTTGTCGAGTTCTAACCATCCTAGTTCTAGCTTACATCACCCTAGACCATTTATTAACAGAGAATTTATAACCACCTGAAAATGGGAAACAGGATAGGATTTCAACTCAACAGTTATATTATCCCATTTTTTGACAAGGTAGCCGGTGATGATATCGGGTAGAACTGGGTGATACTTTCGCCCATCACAGGCGATCTCGATCACAGGTTCAAGGGGTTTAGGCAACCCGCATCAATAGCACTAGGTCACTTTCTACCGTAGGCTGAGGCAGGGGTGAGGTTTCCGAAGGGACGGAATTCGACTCAGAAGATTTTTGGAAGAAGTAAGTAATGATTTCCATGATAGATGCGTTTTTTAGTTCGATGAATCAACTATGAGCCATCGTGGAAGCTACAGACGAGAGCTTGTGGCAGTCTTTAAATTGGTTTTTTCATTTTCCCGGTGCAACGGCTTGAACCCACCCAAAACCCTGGAAACAGTGGACAGTTGTCAAAGTGGCGATCGCACCCGAACTTAGGATAAAATACTGAGTGTTACTGCCGCCTTTCCCCAATCCCTCATGGTTCTACCTGACTCCTCCACTGCTCATCCCGGGCCTGACCAGGCTCACAATCACGATTCCGACGGGTTCCACACCCACCCCAGTCCCGATCACGACTCACGCAGCCACTCCCATGTTCACGTTCACAGCGAAGAGTCCCTACGTCGCCTCGTCAATCGCCTCTCTCGCATTGAAGGCCATATCCGGGGCATTAAAACAATGGTTCAGGAAAGCCGTCCCTGTCCGGAAGTCCTCTTACAAGTGGCTGCCGTTCGCGGTGCACTCGATCGCGTCGCCCGCATCGTCCTGGACGAACACCTCACCGAATGCCTCGCCCGGGCAGCCAAAGAGGGCCATATCGAAGACGAAATCGAAGAACTCAAGGCCGCCCTCGATCGCTTTCTGCCCTAGCCACCCAAGAGCGTTAGTGTAGCTTTAGAGTAAAATCATTTCAATCGAGCTACTGACTAACGCTAAAGCCAACGCCCCAAAAATAGCCGTCGTGATGCCCTTCTCCAACCGAAAACCGGGAACCACACGGGCAGCGATGGCAAAGATAATCACGTTCATCACAAACGCGAATAACCCAGCCAATAAGCCCAAAGTCAGCAAATTTGGGATGAAAAATACGGCTTTGAGCAGGGGTAAAATCAGCACATTTAATCCCCCCAACGCAGCCGCAGCCATCAGCGCTTTTGGGGGACTATCAATCTCAATCCCCAAGGGCAATCGAGAAATCAACAGCAAGCTACTAAACGTGACTAACCAGGCAATCAGAATATCTACAAGTTGCATTGTTATATTTTCCGTTAAAGTAAGAGGGTCAAATTTTCACTCTCTTACCTTATCTCTGACTCCTGTGCTTTCACCTCTGCTTTAAGATATAACTCTCTCTCTGCCAAAAGGTGATTATAGCGGTTCCCCCAGTTATTCCCGTACATCATTTTGGGGAGTACAGAACTTTTCACGGTACTTTTTACGGTCCAGTAATCCAGACCAAAACCGATCGCCGCTATTCCCCAAAAGCCGAACAATAACCAATCTCCCCATCGCACATATAAGGTTTGAGTTTGGCGTCGGTAAATCGTATCTGCATGAATTTGATAGGTATTCTGTTCGGAAATCCATAAGGTTTTGCCTTGGGGATTGACGATCGCCGAATAACCTGTATTGGTCGCCCGAACCGCCCAGCGATCGGTTTCGATCGCCCTCATCACATCTTGAGCATGATGTTGCTCCATCATGATTGCGGTATAATGAGCATCATTAGACGCACTCAGGATAAACTCCCCCCCGGCTGCTGCTTGTCGCCGAAACAGTTCAGAAAAGGCGGAATCATAACAAATCCCGGCGATCGCTCGTCCGAAAGGCGTATCAAATACTTGATCCGGTTTTCCCGCCACTAACCGCGCCTCTAAGGGCGATAACCTCTCCACGATTTTACCCAAAATTTTCTCAAAAGGAATATATTCTCCCAAAGGAACCAGCTTGGTTTTATCGTACTGGCTAAAGGTTTCTCCATCGGGAGTCACCGTAATTAAACTATTGGTAAAATTGCCCTCTTGACTGCCAAAAGTTCCCACCCAAGCGGTTGCCTCATAGTCGAGAATTGTTTGATAAAAAGAACTGTAACGGATATTTTCTTCAGTCCATAAATAGGGGAAAGCTGTCTCGGGAATCAAGATGCCATCCACTCCCGCCTCAGCTAACTCTTGATACCCGGTGGTATATCCCTGCAAGGCGCGACGCCATCCCTGGGAATCAAACTTAATTTCATTGGGAATATTCCCTTGAATGATGCCAACTGTTAGGGCAGTTTCCGGAGATTGGCTCAGGGGACGATTGTAGAGAGCCAATCCAATTCCATGTAAAATTATAAATAAAATAATCGCAGAAGCTAACAATAAACCTCGGGTTCGGTTGAGAGATTTTCGGTCAGAATTGAAGGCGAGAATGGCTTCAGCAATCAATCCATTGACGATGACGATCGCCCCGGTAATTGTAGTCGGACCGGATAGCTGTCCCAGGTGCAAAATGACTAAATTCTGGTGACTTTGGGTAAAGGCAAGGGCGGTCCACCAGAGATTTCCTGTACTCCAAATGGCTTCTAAACTACACCAAAGAGCAGTTGCGATCGCCACGCGGACCCAGGGAGAGGGGGGATGTCCAGAAACCTTTGTAAATAGCCGATTTATCCCGGTCAGCGTGACCGCCCAAAGAGTGACTAATGCCGCACCCCAGAGGGTGATAAAGGTCCAACAAAAGCAGGCGATCGCCAAACTTGCCAGCCAAGGAACCCCCAACCAAGTCATCGGATGAATTCCGGTAATCCAAAACAAGGCAATTCCGTGATATCCGATTCCCCATAACAAGGGCAATCCTAAAAATTTCAACTGCCAGATTCTCTGAGTTCTCGATGAGTTTTCTCCAGTTTTGACCAGGAGAATCCACAGGGGAACTAAGGCAATCCAAGCTAAGGGCCAAGCGTTGAAAGGGGCTGGGGTTAATCCCATCAAAATACCCCCAAATAAGGCGGCGGCCAATCTCCAGAAACTGTTAAATTTTAAAGCAGATTTGAACGGTTTAAACACGGGTATTTATCGTGAATTCGGGTGTCGTTGGCTCATTATGAATGAGTCTAAACTATAGGAATTGGTCAAGTAGAGGGAAGACAACCGGGTTTCTTAACAAAAATGCTGATCAGCTGTTTCCAGACTCTTATGGTACATATTCGATTAGGAGTGCGAGCATCTTGCTCGCTTTCTTGATGACAGTCCTAAATCAGTTGTGGAATCAGACCTCTCCCCCAACATAAGGCGGCCTACAAGGAGAGGGGAGCAGGAGAGGACATAAATCATTTAGAACAAGCTATATAGCGACCCTAAATCATTTTGACAATGGATCCAAGCCCGAGACCCTAGGAGTGCGAGCATCTTGCTCGCTTTCTTTATGTCAAACTGATTTAGACTGGCTATATAACAACCGGATTTAAAATTGCTATAGCTACCCGTGTCCTAGTAAATCCCACAAACCGGCAGGCTCAAAAACCTGCCGGTTGTGGTAACTTTTAACAGTTCAGAGGGGTTTAATTTTCCTCGTCGCTTCCGTTGTCCGGGGTGAGGTCATCTTCTTCACTGGATGCTGTGACTAAATCAACTCCAGCTTCAATTTCCATTTCCATTTCCATTTCAGTTCCGTTGTCGGTGGTGAGGTCATCTTCTTCACCGGATGCGGGAACTAAGGCAACTCCGGCGATCGCATCGGAGGAATCGAGACGCTGAACTCGCACCCCTCGCGCCGATCGCGACTGAGAAGAAATCGCTTTAGTCGCCTGCCGAATAATAATCCCGCGATTGGTAACAATCATCAATTCATCATCTTCATTGACGATTCGCAAGGCCGCTAGACGGTCTTTTTCATTGCGGAACTTAATCGCACAAACGCCTTTTCCGGCCCGTCGTTGCAGGCGGAATTGCGTCACCGGAACCCGTTTCCCAAACCCGCCAGTTGTAATCACTAAAGCCCAAGGTCCAGGATAAGCATAGGTTTCGGCAACGTTCTCCTCTTCCCCTTCGGTTTCTTCTGTTTCCCCTTCTGTTTCCTCGGTTTGCAGATCCACCTCTTCGAGTTCTACATCGAGTTCTGCATCGAGTTCTACATCGAGTTCTGCATCGAGTTCTGCATCGAGTTCTACATCGAGTTCTAGGTTTTCATCCTCGATCGCCTCCTCCATTGCAGCAGTCACTTGGGAGGGGAGCACATCCATGCTGATAATATTGTCCCCTTTCCGGAGATTCATGGATTTCACCCCTCGGGTGGCACGACCCAGAGGACGGAGTTGTTTATGATCCGCTTTGAAATGAATCGCCATTCCCTTCGCGGAACCGATGATAATTGTATCTTCCGGTCGCGATTTCCGGACCCAGCGCAATTCATCGCCCTCGGATAAAGAGATGGCAATTAATCCATTGGCGCGGATATTAGAAAAGGCAGAAAGAGCGGTTTTTTTAATGTAACCGCCTTTGGTGAGCATCACTAAATATTCATCATCGGAGAATTCTTCAACCGAGACGAGAGACGTGATTTTTTCATTAAAGGGAATGGGCAACATTTGGGTGATTGCCATCCCCCGTGCGGTGCGAGAAGCGGTGGGAATTTGATAGGCATGGAGGCAGTACACCACCCCGCGTTCGCTGAAGAACAAAATCGCATCATGGTCGCGACAGGTTAAGAAATGGGCAATCCCATCATCATCTTTAATCTTCGCCCCAGATTTGCCTCGGGTGGCCCGACTTTGCGCCTCAAAGGTATTCACCGGCATCCGCTTGATATACCCTTGTTCCGTAATCATCACCAGGGCTTTTTCATTAGCGATTAAGTCGGTGACATCGATTTCCCCTTCCGCGTGTTCGATGACGGTACGACGGGGGGTAGAAAACTTGGCTTTGAGTTCTGCCGCTTCGTTTTCAATGATTTCTAAAACCCGTTCCCGCCTTGCCAAAATATCCCGCAAATCGGTGATCGTCAGTTGCAGGTCGTCATGTTCTTGTTGAATTTTATCCGCTTCTAAGGCCGTTAAGCGGCGCAATTGCATTTGCAAAATTGCGTCAGTTTGGACTTCGGAAAATTCATAATTGGCGATTAATTCTTGTTTGGCACTAGGGGTATCTGCTGCGCGTCGAATCAGCGCGATAATGCCATCTAAATTCTCTAGGGCAATTAACAATCCATTTAACAGGTGGTCCCGTTCTTCGGCTTTTCGCAGTTCATAGCGAGTCCGACGTTCGATGGTTTCGATGCGGAATTCTAGGAAGACGGTGAGGAACTGTCTGAGGGTGAGTAACTGCGGTTCGCTGTTGACCAGCGCCAGCATATTCGCCCCGAAATTGGCCTGTAAGGGGGTTTGTTTGTACAGGTTGTTGAGGACGACACGGGGGTAGGCATCGCGCTTGAGTTCGATGACGATTCGCATCCCGTCGCGATCGCTCTCATCCCGGATATCGGAGATGCCTTCGAGACGTTTTTCGTTGACCATTTCGGCGATGCGTTCGATCATCGCGGCCTTATTGGTTTGGTAAGGCAACTCGGTAATCACGATCGCGTCTTTGTCCGGACGTCCGCGATGTTCGATGGTTTCAATGGCAGCTACGCCACGCATGGTAATCGAACCCCGTCCGGTGGTATAGGCTTCTCGGATGCTCGTCACGCCCAGAATCTGGCCCCCAGTGGGAAAATCCGGACCCGGGATGTAATGCATCAACTCAATGTCTGTAATCTCCGGATTGTGGATCAGCGCGACTAATCCATCCATGAGTTCTCCCAAGTTGTGGGGAGGAATGTTGGTTGCCATCCCCACGGCGATACCAGAGGAGCCGTTGAGTAAGAGTTGGGGGACGCGGGTGGGTAGGACAATCGGTTCTTGCTGCGATCCATCGAAGTTATCAATGAAATCGACGGTTTCTTGGTCGATATCCCGCAACATGGCATCCATGCTCAGGGACTGGAGACGACATTCCGTATAACGCATGGCTGCCGGAGGGTCGTTGTCAATCGATCCGAAGTTGCCGTGACCATTGATCAGGGGCGATCGCATGGAAAAATCCTGCGCCATCCGTACCAAGGCATCGTAAACGGCGGTATCCCCGTGTGGATGGTACTTACCGAGGACTTCCCCGACCACACGAGCACATTTGCGAAAGGGGCGGTCTGGGGTCAAGCCCAACTCGTGCATCGCATAGAGAATCCGCCTGTGTACAGGCTTGAGACCATCCCTAGCATCTGGGAGTGCCCGACCTACGATCACGCTCATGGCGTATTCGAGGTAGGACTGTTGCATTTCATTCCGCAGATCCGTCGGGATTATCCGCTCCTGGGAGATGGTCATAAGATGAAAAACTCCAAAAATGTGACTAAATAGCTATCATTCAGAAAACTGACCTGATGCTACCCGGCATCTAAACTTTCCTAATTTGTGATTAATATTTTAACATAGATTGACCTAATTCGGACCAAGGGCAATGGCCTAAAATTGGCTGATTTTTGGGGTGTTATTTGACCGGGGATAATTATCAGTGGAGAGTGGTCATTTGTCATTTGTCATTTGTCATTTGTCCTTTGGATTGTGGAAAACTCAGGACCAATGACCCATGACCCATGACCCATGACCCATGACCTATGACCCATGACCAACAACCAAGGACAAATGACCCATGACCAACAACCAAGGACTGTTTTCTGTAATTTACTCAGAAGAATTTTTAGACCATGATACCGGGCGATCGCATCCAGAACGTCCCGCGCGGTTAACGGCCATTGTCGAAGCGTTAAAAGCCTTACCCTGGGCCAATCGCCTGTCCTGGCACCTGCCGACCCCCGGGGAAAAAGAATCGGTGATGTCGGCGATTAAGCGGGTTCATACCCCGCGCCATATTCACGAAATCGAAATCTTGGCTGAATGTGGGGGGGGCCGGTTAGAGATGGATACCCCGGTTTCTCGCTATAGTTACGAGGTGGCCCTGCTGGCGGTGAGTGCCTGGTTGGATGGAGTCAGTCGCGTTCTGGAGACGGGGGAACCGGCGTTCGTTTTGGCGCGACCCCCGGGACATCATGCCGAGAGCGATCGCGGTATGGGATTTTGCTTATTTTCCAATGCGGCGATCGCCGCCACCTATGCCCTAGAAAAGCATGGACTGCAACGGGTTGCCATCCTAGACTGGGACGTGCATCATGGCAATGGCACTCAGGAAATTGTCGAAAAAAATCCCCAAATCGCCTACTGTTCTCTCCATCAATATCCTTGTTATCCCGGGACCGGCGCAGCTCATGAAACCGGCCCTTATAATAACATCCTCAATCTTCCCGTCCCCGCAGGCAGTACCCTCGCCGACTATCAGGTCTTGTTTGAGTCCAAGGTTATGCCATTTTTAAGCGAGTTTCAACCGGATTTGTTACTCGTGAGCGCTGGATATGATGCCAATGCCGCAGATCCCTTAGCCCGAATCGACCTGCAACCGGATGATTACGGCATCCTCACCGATTATTGTTTGCAACTGACCCGCCGGATCGTCTTCGGATTGGAGGGAGGATATCACCTAGACGCCCTCAGTCAGTCCGTGATCGCCACCATTGCTCGCTGCCTGAAATTATCCTAGAACTATCTTGGCCGTTGGTTGAAGAGGGTGATGCAATCCTCCCTCTTTTCCCCGCATTAAGAGTCTTTGCCGATTTTAATTTTCGGAACATCCAACCCGATCTCGGCCATCGCATCTCGCCATTTGTCGATCCTGGTTTGAATCCGGTCTCTATTTTTGGTCGAGGAGGTAATCGCTTCACTAAACGCGGGGTCTTGACAGACTTTTTTAAGCGCCTCAATAATCTCGGTTTTGCTGCTGCGAATGTCCTCAGAACTGACATAAGCAAACGAGAGCATGATTACATCATAAATAGCCCGGTTGATGGATTTTTCCCATCCCGTATCGGGAGTATAACGCCGGAAAGCTCCGTCATCAAAAACCGCGAACACATCATCAATGGTTTTTCTAAAGATTTCTCGATGATGCTCGATGGTTTCATCGTCAAAATAAATCCCCTGTTCTAGGTATTGATCCAGGAATTTGGACAAGGTGCCGCGATAGGCGATCGGGTCAAAAAAGAAGGCAAAAAAGCGCAAAATCATTTCGCAATCTTGCATTCGTTTATCGATATTCAGCACCCGACGAGTTTTTTGGAAAACCTCATCCTCGGACAGTTCTAAAATTAAATCATTCAACTTGCCACGATAGACACTGTTGCGGATTTCCTGAGCATTCAGGGGGACAAAGCCCGTATTTAAGCGCTCAAAGACATCAAACTTAATATCCGGATGGGATTCCTTGAGGATGACAATACAACGAATAGTCCGAGACATGAGCAATCGTTGGTAAGAAACCTCAAGGTCTTCAAATTGTTTACGATTAATGTCGGGTAAGATTTTTAACGCCCGTAGGGGAAATTCGTTATTGAGAAACCGATAAATCGCGGTCAACCTTTGTTGGCCGTCAATGACGCTATAGGACCCATCATCTAATTCTGCAAAATAACACACGGGAATGGGAACATTGAGCAGGAGAGATTCAATTAACCGACTGCATTTGGTTTGGTCCCAAACTTGCCGACGCTGAAATTTATCGGCCAAAACCAGAGTCTGGTCATCAATCTGAGCTTTGAGCGATCGGATCACAAAGTCATAAGGATGCGTCACCAGCTTTCTATCCTTCACCGGGATAGTCAGTTCCTCCTCTAACTCTTCTTCGTCTTCCTCTTCAAATTGATCCTCAAGTAGTTCCTGGCTATCTTCAACTTGAGTGCCAAGACCGTCTTCTAGCATTGCCTCCCTCCTTATTCTCTGCATCGCTTGCTTTCTACTGCCCTACAAGTATCTTTACTTCGAGACTGTTTGGCTCTCCGGGGATTGAACCGGCAAGACCACGGTTGACTGTGGCAAGCTTATTTTTACAGTGTAACAGTTAGCTGAACTCCAGGGGTTATTTCAGTCTGGGTTTGGGAGGGATGGGGGAAATGGGTGACCCATTCCCTTAGAAAGAGGGAGTACAGATGTAGGGTAGGCAATCTCTAGCCTACTCTATATTTAGGCTCTAGCTTGACTGGGGTCAGGATTGTAGATTGTAGGGTGGGCACTGCCCACCGTAGGGAAAGGTGGGCAGTGCCCACCCTACTTTTACTACATTTAGGCTCTAGCTTGACTGGCGTCAGTCTGATCTCTGAAAGATCGGGATTGAACTGCAAAAATTATGCTCTTGAAACCCAGTTTTTAGGGTGGGGTGCGTGAGTCGGGTTAGCTTGATCCCAACATCACCAGAGAACAAGAAAGCTCCTGGACAACACTTGTGGTGACATCATCCATCTCTAATCCGGACATGGTGCGCCGCTTTGTCGCTTGGAGAATCACCAAATCATAGCCGATCGCCTCGTTGAGAATCGCCCCGGGGATATCATCATTCGGAGCAATCACAATCTGAATTTGTGTGGGATTACTGGGTGCTAATTCCGTGATTAAGGCCGAAAGTTGAGCATGGATGCGAGCATTCACCTCCTCGGGTGTGCGGCGATCGCAAACATGGAATAAGGTCACCTGTCCCCCATTCATCTGGGCTAAACTATAGGCAAACCGCACGGAAAACACCGCCCGCGCCACGAGATTATCCACTGAGACTAAAATGCGCTTCATTTGCAGGGGTGAACCCAGCAAGCGCGTCACTGCTACGGGACAATGCGCCGTCCATAAGAGGCGATCGATTACGTTTCCAAACAATCTCGCCCGCAGGGTGGTGGTTTCCCCCCATCCCATGACAATTAAACTGGCTTTTTGCTCTCGACTTGCATGAGCAATTCCCTGGGCGATATCATCATCAATCCGAACCGCAGGTTCTGCTTTGACCCCAAATTCTTGAGCCAGTTGCACCGCTGCGGCGACTAAATTTTCACTGCGAACCAGGGCGGCATCCACCTCTGATGCTTCCATTTGCGCCATCACCCGGGCGATCGACACCGGAACAATTCGACCCCCTTCCTGGCGCACCAGCAACGCCGCCATTTCTACTAAATTCTTTTCCGTTTCTGGGTTATAAACTGGCACAATCACCGTAAACGGACCATTCGGCTGGTTCCATTCATCAAAAGGCGTTTTCACCGTATCAAAATTAGTCGTCGGTGGGGTCAAACCCGCTGCCGCCCGCGCTGTTAAAAATGGCCCTAATGTGGCGGTGACTAACATCATTACAATCACCGTATTCAGGACCTCTTCACTCAATAAGCGCTCTCCCAAAGGGTTCAAGGTGTTATATCCCACAATCGTTGCCGCCAGGGTTGCCGCCACTTGCGGAATGGACAGGGACCAAATCGCCAGAGTCTCAGTGGGAGTGTAGCGATACAGCAATTGAGTCAACAATGCCGCAACCAATTTACTGATTAATAGTCCTGAAATAATCGCCAGGGTCAACCAAAATGAAGTCAGGGTTTCGATAAAAGCGGGTAGGTCAATTAATAGCCCTAAATTCACCATAAAAATGGGAATAAATAAGACACTTCCTACAAACACTACCTTTTCTTTCACCGGACCGGAACCCATTGCTCCATTGACAGCCATTCCGGCTAAAAATGCTCCGACAATTTTTTCGACGCCAATGATTTGAGCGCCAACTGCGGCCAAGAAAACTGCCAGTAACACAAACAAAAATTGGTTGCCTTCTTCATCTCCTGAACGCCGAAAAAATTCCCGTCCAGCCCAGTCAAACCCAAACAGCACAATGCAGGTATAAAGGGTTAACAGAATGAGCATGATTGCCAAATTTCCGAGACTAAAACTCCCGGCATGAATGCTCACGCAGACTGCCAAGACTAGCAAGGCTGGAATATTTGTAAAAATGGTCCCGCCAATGGTCACCATCACGGCCTCATTTCCCATCAAACCCAATCGACTGAGAATGGGATAACCGAGGGGAGTATGAGAGGAAAGTAAAGACCCAATTAATACGGAAGCATTCCAGCTAAAACCAAAGAAACGGGCGATAATTGTTCCCGTAATCAGAGGGAATATAAACGTTAGACTTCCAAATCCAATGGAGCGATTTTTCACCTTTCTAAACTCGGTCATATCCATTTCCAGACCGGCAACAAACATCAGGTAAACAACCCCGATGTCAGAAAGGAGTTTCATGGTTTCCGATTGTGGCTGTAATAGCTGCAATCCATTCGGTCCGAAGGCCACTCCCGCCGCCAATAAGCCAATTAATCCGGGCAGTTGTAGCCGTTCAAAGAAAATTGGCACGACTAAAATAATCGCCAACAGAACGGCAAAGGCAAAGATGGGTTCGTTTTTTAAAAAGCCGAGGGCGAGTTCCATGCAGGTAGGAGACTGAATTTTTTTTATTCTATCTCAGGGTTCGCTGATTTTACATAGGGGCGATCGCCTAAATTCATGGGTGACTTTTCCCCCTGACAAAGCCCAAGTAAATCGTAATTTAGACTACAATTTTTGGCCCGATTAAGGGCGGGAATTCCCCAACTGTTCTGGCTGGTTTATCTGGTTATTTCTGAAGACGCAGAGGCTAACTGTTCGATCGCCATTACAGTCCGCTCTAATTCGGCAAATAACCAGGGATTAACCGCTGTTAAACGAAAGGCTTCCACTAAAGCTCGATAATACCAGAGAGTCCCGGTTTTACCGCCCTTAAATCGGTCCCAGACAGACTCTCCGATTGCCCGATAATCCTGAAGAATTGACCGCGAATTGTGCAATTTATCCGAGGCACTCACCAACAGGACCGAAGGGGAAGCCGTGGGAAGATGAGACAGATAGAGTTCTTTGCGCTCTCTCCAAGGGGGTTTGGGGGTAGAATCGGCATCGGTGCAAGCTTCGACAATTGTCGCTACCATATCTCCAAAGCGGCGGCGAATTTCGGCCCCGGTAGCGGCCCCCCCTTGGTCCTCGATCGCATCATGGAGTAACGCGGCGATCGCTTCATCTTCATTAGCCCCATATTCTAAGGCAATACTCGTTACCCCTAGTAAATGGGCCACATAAGGCACTCCTGAACCCTTACGCAGTTGTTGCGCGTGGAGTTCGGTGGCAAAGGTTAAAGCATGATTAAAGCGGTTTGATAACATCTTTGTTCCTTCCAAACGACCGAGTTAGGATACGCTGGATTTTAACAGGTTCAGGACTAACCCACCCTCACCCAGTTTCTGGATTTCGGGGTGAGGCTGCTCAAAAATCCCGGATTGGATGCTCGCAACTAGAGTTACTAAAACAATCCCTCAAAATTTTCAGGCACCAGTTAAATTATCATGGAAAGATGTCAGACAAAATGCTCCGGATGAGTCTAGGGGCTTTTCTCGGAGCAAGGTCAAAATCCGGTTCAGTTTAAGCTAAACTAAACCCATTCCCATTCTCACCGGACTTGCGCCGAAATCCCAGTAGGAGTCATCCTTCTGCTTAAAAAACAAGGACCGGACCCCCCAGAATCAATCGCCGCTCTCGACTTAGATTGCAGTTATTATGGAACAACAACAGCCCGAAGATGTAGCGGCTTACAACGAACGCTCCCTAAATACCCTATCGAGGGCGATCGCCTTGTCTGCCGAACAATTTGCCATCATTTTTGTGCGGTGCAATTATCGGCATTTGCAAACAGAAATGCTGCAACGACTGCGGGAAAAATGTCCGGTTTCCGTGGCAGAAATCCATTTACCCCCCTTAAGTACCACCTTATTTGGTAAGATGATTGAGGAATTTGGGGAATTGCCCTCACTCCCCGGGGTCATGGTTCTGGGATTAGAATCCGCAGTGGCGATCGATGAATTATTAATTTCTATTGATTTAGTTCGGGACGAATTTCGCAAACAGTTTCCCTTCCCTTTAGTTCTCTGGGTAACTGACGATTTGCTCCATCGCATCACCCAATTTGCCCCGAATTTCAAAAGTTGGGCCGGACCCTCCATTAAATTTGAAATTCCCACCCCTAAATTGATTCAAAGCTTGCGCCAAACTACTGAAAATTTATTTACCTGTATCCTAGAAGCGGGTGCAGATCAACTGCAAGTCGGCGCTGCTATTGAACTCTTAACCCACACCCATCGCCAGGAAATCGCCTGTGCGATTAAAGATATTGAACGGGCGGGGCAGGGTCTGGACCCCTACTTACAAGCCTGTTTAGACTTCGTGCGGGGTTGGAACGCCTACAGCCATGATGAACTGACAACCGCCCGCGAATTTTACCAACGCAGTCTCGCCTTTTGGCAAAAAGCCGTCCCCACTGTCTCGGCGTCAGAGAATCCACCGGAGGAAAACTCGACCCCCAATTTAGAACGCTATGGCTGTTTGCTGTTTTATCTCGGTGCCTGTTGGCATAGAGAAGCCCTGTTACATCGAGGGGCCGCCCAGGCAGCTTACCGGCAAGCGCGTGACTATTTTCAGCAATGTGTCGCCATCTACCAACAAGCCCACCGCCCGGATTTGATGGCAAAATTTATTAATGCCCTCGGGGAAGTGCTGCAAAAACTCCGGGACCGCGATGGGTTGGAAGAGGTGGCATCGATCGCCACCCAACTGCATCAAGAATATCCTGACCCGATCGCCGAGGCGCAGGATTGCGGCTATTGGGGGGAAGTCGCCCTCTGGAACTCCCAATGGGCGATCGCCAAGCAGTCAGCCTTAAACGCCCTCCAGATTCTGGAATCCTCCCGCGCCACGACTCTCACACCGGAAAAACGCAGTTTCCTAGAATGGTCCGCCCAGTATCATCAAGGATGGTATTTGTTATTATTAGGCCGATCGCTTTCAGCACTCAGTGAGAGTAAACAAGCCATTGCCACCCTAGAGGAAGCGAAAGCTCAAGCCCAACCGGAATGTAATCCTCAATTATACAGTGAAATCCTCCGCGAATTGCGATCGCTCTACTTCAATCGGGGCGATCGCCTCACCGCCTTTGCCCTGAAACAGGAACTTTATGCCCTAGAACATCAGTATGGATTTCGTGCCTTCATCGGTTCCCAACCCCTGCAACCCCAACTCCAACCCCTGAATCCCACCCAACTCCTGCATCTCGGCATCGGCGATCGGCCCTTTCCCCGGAAATGCTATTCCGGGCCCAGTCTCACCGGACGAGAGGCGGAAATCGAATGTGCGATTACCCGGATTGGCCGCCCCGACTACAAACTCACCTTGATTCATGGTCCCGCAGGAGTCGGTAAATCCTCCCTCTTATCCGCCCAATTAGCCCCCGCCTTACATCAAAAACAAATCGGACTGCATTTGGCATTACCCCTGGTTATCTCCATTCAAGGGGATTGGTTCTGCGGCGCACTTGAGGTATTTAATCGCGCTTTTGCTCAGATGGGATTACCTCGATGGGACACAACCGATGAGCAAAATCGCATCCCCATTCTGCACAACCTCTGCGATCGCCTGGGAGAAAATGGCGATCGCAACATCTTAACCGCCCTGCTGTTTGACGTGGATGCCGACTTATTTGATAGCGCCCATGACTCACATCGCCACCTGTTTTATGAATTTTTGCACGACTGCTTAAACCTGCCCTTTGTCAAAGCGATCGTCTGTTTGCGAACCGAACATCTGGCTGATTTACTCGAAAACGAATCCCTGCGATCGCTAGAATTTATCAACCAAGAGACCCGAGAAAACTTGTGCTATCACCTGCAAGACTTATCCCTGGACACAGCTCACCGGGCGATGAGGGGATTAACAGAACAGGCCGAATTTCCCTTAGAACCCGAACTCAGCGAGCAATTAGTCAGAGACTTAGCCCGAGGCACTATCGCCGAAGTGCGAGGGCTGATGTTACAGTTAGCTGGCACACAACTCGAAGCTGAACAGATTACCACCCTAGGCGAATATCAAGAATATGGCGGCAAACTAGCCTTACTCCGACGAGGCATCCGAGAGGCGATTTCTGACTGTGGCGTAGAAAATATACAAATCGCCCGATTCGCCCTCCAAACCCTTGCCAAACCAACCCCAGACTGTGAACAGTCCCCCACCATGCCCTATCCCTGCCGCAAAACCCTAGAAGAACTCAGAACCGAAATCGGAACCAGTCCGGAGACATTACAGATAGTCCTAGAGATATTAGTGCAGTCGGGTTTACTCTTTCGCCTATACGATACCCCAGTTCCCCGCTATCAACTGGTGGATCAGGAATTTTGCCGGATACTATTGCAGGGGTGACGACGAAGGGCAAAACTTACGCATATTGGAAAACCCACCTTTATCTGTAGAGGCGATTCGAGAATCGCCCCTATAGCTCTAGCAAAAATCCGCACCCTCAAGGGTGAAACACTGACCGACAAAATTGCGGATCGAAGCGACTGTTTATATAAAATTTTATTTAACTTATATTTAAGCTTAGACCATGACTTTAGTCAACAAAGCGGCTTAATCGTCTAATTATCCCCAAACCTCAATCGAAGGTATGTGATCCAGTGAGAGTGAATCAAGCTTCATTCACAATGATATAACGGTTCGGTGGACTTGTGGAGTACAGATATTTATTTGATTAGACATCTCCAACATCTCCAAAATTTTGTCCCCTAAGCATTGTAGAATTATTGTTTACTTTGCATCTGTATTTTATTGTCACGAGAACGTAGAAGGTTTTCGGTCCTTTAGTTCAGGGTCAAGGGATTCCCCCTGAATCCCCCGTTCATAAACTAAATAGAAGACTCCATCCCGGTCAAATTCATCGAATTGTGTCGGAATTTATTGAACGAGGGTAGCATTTTGAGATTTGGCAATTTGTTGAATCCGATCAATCGTGGGTGCAGTTATGAGGGAAACTGCTATTGAAGCAGCAGAGAACTGAGACGACAATCTGACCTTTCCCGTTAAGTCTGGCGTTCTCGAATTATCAAGGATTTCAGAGATTGAGCCTCACTCTCAATTACTCGAGTTAATGAGAATAAGCGACGAACGAATAAGACTTATAGGCTGTTGAAATTAAAGCGATCTCTCTCCTCAAAAAAATAACGGAGAAAAGTCAGACTTATGTTGAGTCGCCTGAAATCAAAATCTCATCCTTCAGAGAGAGAACAAACGGCTAGTTTGCTGCAATTATTGAGACGGGATGAATTTTGGATACAATTTGTTTTAACCGTTGTTGTTAGGAGTGATTTTAAGTTTCGCAATTCTTGAGCCAATTCTTAATCTCAGGCTCAAGTCTGAAATTGGTCTGTTATGGAGCAGCGCGTCAGGGAGAATACAAGACAGACATGGAAAGGAGGACAACATGAATACAGATAACTTTACAACCCTACGACTTTACCTGATTCGCCACAAGATGCAGGTCAATAAATCTCATCAGTCTGTGGTTCTTGAAAAAGAGGCCGCAAAAAAATTGAAGTTTGGCAAGAATAGTGGGTTTAAGACGGAACTAAGACGAAGGGTTGACGAACTTTTTCAAAATCCCGATCGCCAGGCTCGTGATTGTCTGCAAATGTATGCGAAAACCATTATCTTGTTGTTTAGCTTTTTCGGATTATATTCTCTATTAGTTTTGGTAGCTCAGACATGGTGGCAGGTAATTCCCTTGTGCA